>JAYSZV010000103.1:0-4534 GCA_043737875.1 Candidatus Lloydbacteria bacterium | reverse complement strand
CTCCCGCACAAGCCATGCAGATGCACCACGAGCTCCATGCGCAAACATCCGTCGCCATTCATTTTGGTACCTTCCATCTTGCGGATGACCATCAAGATGAGCCCCCCGCGCGTATCCGCGACATCATAGCAAAATCTCCAGAACCAAAGCCCAATTTTATTCTCCTTGAGAACGGGGAGTCGACGCTTGTGGAGTAAGGGGAGTAAGGGAGGTAAGAGGATTAATCAAACAGATTGCCCTGCGTGTGACCCCGCCACAGCTCCCGTGGTCCAACAAAGTTGGAGTGAGTACCCACCCGATGGTCTATCGATATCGAGCATGTCACCCACCACATAAAAGCCCCTCCATTTTTTGAGTTCCATGGTACGCATGTCTATTTCCGTGAGATCCACACCGCCACTCGTAATGACCGCCTTATCTTTGCCCATGAGCGTCGTAGGAGTGACAACGATAGACTTCAACCATGTACATAAGAGGATACGCTCTTCCCGCTTCACGGCATTTACTTCTATTTCTCCATCGAGTTGATTTTGTAGTAGGGAAATAGGGACAAGCGACGCTGGGATGAATTCCTTGAGGACATTTTTTATTTTTTTGTTAAGGTTTTGTTGAAAGAGCGCCTGTAACCTGCGATCGAGTATGCCACGGTCTTCTTCTGGGAAAATATCAAGGGCAAGTGTCACCATTCCTTCCTCCATTGCCTCCCCAATGCGCTTACTCATATTGAGTATTGCAGGACCTGAAAGTCCCGTATGTGTAAAAAGGATTTTGCCTACTTTTCGCTCCGTCACTTTCCCGTCCACCATGAGTGAAATTTTCGCCTTAGCAAATGCGAGGCCTTTGAGTTTGTGGCCCCACGCTTCACGCGTATTTATGGGTACGAGCGCCGCATTTCCTCGGTGCACCGAGGTCTTTATTTGTTCGAGCCAGCGAAACCCATCTCCCGTCGAGCCAGTTTCCGGGTGCGACATGCCCCCTGTGCTGAGTATGATTTTTGTTGCGCGGTAAGTCGTGCCGCTCTTCACCGCTACGGTGTAACCTCCACTATCTGGAGTAATGTGAAGCACCTCCTCATTCTGCCGTATGACGACTTTGCCCTGCTTCATAAATGTGACCAATGCCTCGAGTACAGAGCGCGCCGTATCACTCTTGGGAAACGCGCGTTTTTCTGCTTCAATCTTTATCTCCATTCCTTGTGATTCAAAAAATTGAAATGTGTCTTTGACGCTAAATTGTGAAAAAGGGGAGTGAAGAAATTTACTTTTGGTTGTGTATTTTTTGAGCAGTGTGGGAGTGTCAAATTCTGCATTCGTGACATTGGAGCGTCCTCCGCCGGAGATAAGGAGCTTCTTTCCCAAACCAGGATTTTTTTCAAGGAGAAGTACGCGCGCACCCTCTCTTGCTGCACATCCCGCGGACATCATGCCTGCTGGTCCGCCACCAATAACGATGACGGCAAACTGTGGTTCTGGTGCAGATTGTTTCATATGTGATTCTCTCCACTATACCGCGCGAAGGCCGAGAAACAAGGGTATTCCTCCCGCGTCCAATTTGCTGGCTATGCTCTTCTCAGGTATCGTAAGAGGGCATGAGTCAATATTGGAAGAACAAAACAAAGAGAGAAATTGGTATAAACCTCATCCGAGATGAACTTTTTGACCTCACGCTCTATCGGGGAATGAGGGTAAACGCGAAAGAGGATTTTGCCATGCTCCTCGATGACCTTATTGAAACCGAGCGAAGACATCTCTTGTTTTGGGAGGGGTGTTTTGGGATCACCGGAATGACACTCGATTTTCCGCGTCGATTCAAGCTCCATGTACTTCTCTTCTTCGCGCGGATTTTCGGCAGTCATGGCGCACACCTCATTATTGAAGCAATTGAAGTATTTGGTATTCGCAAATATTTGTCACTATGGAAGAAGTACAAAGACGAAGAGCTTGGCACGCACATAGGAGGCATACTCCGTGACGAGCTCGCACACGAGGACTGGATTGTTTCACGATACCAATCGCGCACGATAAGTCCGGCGCGCGTGCGTAGTGTTTTTCTTGGATTCAACGACGGGTCTGTAGAAATTCTCGGCGTAGTCTCAGGTTTCTTCATGGTATTCTCCACTACTGAGTCTGTTCTTATTGCGGGAGGTACGGTTGCGGTAGCGGGGGCGGTATCAATGGCTGCAGGAGCATACGTTGCTTCGAGCTCGGAAATAGAGATTCAAGCAATCGATGAGGATAAAAATAATTTTCTCGGACAGGCAAGCGAAAAAGATGAGGTACACAATGAGTCCGCATTCATGCTTGCAATTGTGGTTGGCATTAGTTATTTTGTCGGCGCCTTTGTGCCCATCCTCCCTGTGCTGCTCGGGGCAACCGGACCGCTCCCGTCCATACTGGCTTCTGGTGTCGCCATCTTGTGCGTCTCATATGTGCTCGCATTTTTATCGGGAATGAATGTGCGTCGTCGCATACTCATGAACCTCTTCTTTATTTTTGCTGCGGTGTCCATTTCCTCGGTTATTGGATATATCGTACGTAATTTGTGGGGGGTCGCAGTATAATACTTAGCTATGTAACTATTTGAGCCATGAACTTTTTGGATACCCCTATTCCTGACCAAACTCAATTACGCACCTTGCGTGGGGTTCGGCGGTATCCGCTCGATTTGGATAGTGAAGAAAACAAAGAGCCCGCAGTCGATTTACTGCTTTCGGGTATCGCGGGCGAGAACTACTATCATCGCAAAGATAATCCTCCCTACTTTCATGTGGCGCCCGGATCCATTCGTGAGCTTTATGTACGCACGGGAATACGAGAGCGCCTCCTTCGAGTGAACGAACTGCTCAATAAACTCGGTTACGAACTCTATGTGTTCGATGCGTATCGACCCGTAGAAGTGCAAACATACTTTCACGACGTGTGGGTACCCGCATATTTGCATGAACAACACCCTGAGTGGTCCGTAGAGAAAGTGACGAATGAGGTGGGAAAGTACTGGTCCCCTGGGCATAAAAGCGCCGACGCCATTGATGGTATAGCCCCACCCCCACATGCAACGGGTGGCGTAGTCGATTGCACGATAATGGACATGTCTACCAAGGAGCATCTGTGCATGGGCTCAGACTTTGATGCAGTGACAGCAGTTTCTTTTGCAGACCACTTCGAGCGTGAAGGGGAGATACGCACACTTTCGGATAATGAAACACAAGCACGCAATAATCGTCGCATCCTCTACCACGCAATGAGTAGTCAGGGATTTATCGTGAACCCCAATGAATGGTGGCACTTTGGGTATGGAGACCAACTTTCTGCCCAACTGAGTGGCGCTCCACATGCAGTGTATTCGGTGCTCCCCATTCCACGACATTTAGGAATAAAATATAACAAACATACGGTAAGCGATGAAATGTTCGAAGAGTTGGTGCGCGAGGGAATGGAAGCAATCCCACTCCGATTCCAACAGAAAATAGACAACGTTGCGATTGTTGTCGCTGATGCGCCAACCGATGAGCAGTTGAAGGCAAACCACGTACCCGATGGCGATACACTCCTCGGCTTATATGAAGGGATACCACTTACAGAGCGTGGGGAATATTATGGAACGGGGATAATTTTGCCAGACAAAATCACGGTGTTCAAGTTCCCCATTCTCGAAGCAGGAGGAGGGGAAATCGAAAAAATAAAGGTCATTGTGCGCGATACCGTCTGGCATGAATTTGCTCATTATTTTGGGTATGACGACAATGAAATTGAAGAACGAGAGGAGCATGGAACGAATCATTCAGGATAAATATGTATAAAAAACGCTCCATCAATGTGATGGAGCGTTGATTTATTACTGTGTCATGAGCCAAAGGCGACGGACGTCACCCCCGACACTGTAGAAGATAAGGACTAAAAATAGCCCAAATCCGATACGATTGAAAAAATCGCGTAATCGTGGAGCAAACTTTTCGACGAGCGTACTCGTGGTTAGTCCGCCGTCGAGTGGGTAAATGGGGAGAATATTCGTTGCGCCAAGCGCAAACGAAATGACTCCACCGAAATAGATTGCTGAGGGAATCGTATTACTAAAGCTCTGTGCAATTTGTCCTGCGAGAATAATTCCTCCAGCATTATCCACCAGCTGAGTGGGAGTTAGGGTAAGAAGAGTGCTCACCAACCAATACATCACTGCGATACTTATGATGGGGAAGATGTAGGCACTTACCGCGCGCGCATACCAACAGACGAGTCCGAACGTCACTATGGGCATCCACAACATAATCCATTCTGGGAATAAGCGGAAATTAATTTCCGGCCACCATATTCGGAGAAGAATCATGCATACGCACATGAAAAGTATGTTCGCGATAATTCCCGCCCCATATATGAATGCTTTATCTTTGTAACTCAACTCCAGTATTCTTTTCTCATGCATCGGCCTCACAAACGCGCCGATGAGGAGCGGATAGATAGAGAGTGTGAATGTTTCGTTTGGTGCGTTACGAGCGGTGAAATTGCAGGCAAGACGGGGTCCATAGGGAAGCCCAATG
>JAYSZV010000102.1:0-10162 GCA_043737875.1 Candidatus Lloydbacteria bacterium | reverse complement strand
CGCCTTTTAAGGCGCTTTTGTTTTTACGAGTGGAGATGGCGGGGGCGAACCCGCGTCCAGCAGAGATGAGTATACAGGTCTACGTGCGTATTTTGTCTCATTCATTTCATGTCGCAAGGGCTAGGCAAACAAAACCTTACGAGCACTACTCCCTTAATTTTCGTTATCGTATTCGGGTACTACGATACTTATCCTGAAAATATGACACGAAGTACGGGCCTATCAGGCGTACTCCCGCTTCGCGCCGTCTACTTAAGCGTAGGCGAAAGCGAAATTGTTTGCCTTAAAGTAAGGCGTTGCAATCCCACCGGTGCTTTTCTTGGCACTTTCAAGTTGTTCGCGTGATTTACGAGACTACGAACATGCTCGGCACGCACAGTACACAACATCTTCCACTGTCGAAACATTTCATCCCCGTTTGATGATTTCTTCGGCGCGCTACGTCGTTGTCTGCCTCAGAAGTTTGGAAGCAGTATAGCTCATACGGCTTCTCAAGCATTCTTCGCCTACGCCTCGTAACGCCTCCGAATAAATAATCAAATGCTCGATTCTTTCTTTATTCGCTACAGCATGATAGTACCTTACTTATCTCAGGTGTTTGCTAATTTTTTCAACTCCACGCTTTACCTCTCTCGCAATATCACGGAGAGCCTCGCGCTTCTTTATGCTCTCGCGCTTATCACCCTTCTTCTTGCCGCGAGCGATTGCGAAGCGTAGTTTGATAACTCGACCTTTATTATACATCGAAAGAGGTACTATTGTCAAACCCGCTTTTTCTTCTGCTGTTGCCAGCTCAGCCAGCTCCTTTTTGGTGAGGAGAAGCCTCCTATTGCGCGTTGGCTCATAGGCTCCAGCAGTATTATTGGCTTGGTATGGTGGGATTTCTGCATTTAAAAGAAAGGCTTCTCCTCCACGAATAGTAATATGTGCCCCCTCAAGCTTGCCGCGATGTTCGCGAAGCGACTTTACCTCCGTGCCAAAAAGCTGAATCCCAGCCTCATAGCTCTCCAGGACTTCGTAGTCGAAATGCGCGCGCTTGTGTTCGATCAGATTGCTCATAAAGGAATAACGCCATACTACAGCTATTTGAACGGAATAAAAAGCACCCGAACAATGTTCGGGTGCAGTCTTGCGATTTATTGACGCACCACGTTTGCGGGGTCGTACGCGACGAGCCAGACCACAAATATGCTGAGTATAAAGGCAAAACACGTACGAAGGCTGGGCATTGTTCCTGTAATGAAAATCTTTTCTATCAAGGCTACCATAATGGGAAGGAGCGCTGCCGTTGTTGTAAGCATTGGCACTGAGGCACCCTTCATTCCGTATGCGCTAAGAAATGCAATATCAGCTATGATAATAATCACCCCAATCAGTATGACCCACAACAACTGCGTCATGTTTGGCGTAATGAGCGTTTGCCCACTTGCAATGTAGATTTTTGAAATGATAAAAGTACCGACAGAAACGATGAGCGCAAAAATGGGAATTATGGTGAGTACAGAAACTCCGACGAGCTTGTGTGCGACGATGACATTGAACACTGCGTATGCCGTCATTCCAATAAGCGCAGATGAAAGTGCGTTCATTGTGCGCCTCCGGTGATACTTTGCATCATGTAAACATAGGACATACGGACCCCCCGATTTGATTAACTGAAATTACGTTAACATACGTTTCGGCTGTAGTCAACACGGTTTTTTTATTTTCACCACATACCCGAAGTTCTCGACTTTGTGTTATAATGCTCCCACTATGGACTTCAATCAATTAAAAGGAGGAGGTGGTGGTGAAAAAGGGAAGGACGCGGGTCCTACTGCCCCATCATTTTTCTCGAACATTCTTACGGTATTACTCGTATTTTTACTCATCGTCTCGGCGTATTCATTTTTTGCTGATAAGAAAGCAAAGACGGAGGTCGTATCACTATCCCAACTTGCTGTTGATGTGCGCCAATCCCGTATTTCAGAAATAGGTATCGACGGCACCGAACTGCATTTAGTGTATCTCGACGGCACCAAGAAAGACTCAAAGAAGGAATTGGAATCATCGTTCTCTGATACGATGAAAAATTACGGTGTTTCACCTGAGGAGCTCGCAGCGATTAAGGTGGAGATACAAGAGCCGAGCGGACTTGGGTATTGGCTCTACGCATTCGCACCGTTCTTGTTCCCGCTCATCTTCCTCGCTATCCTCATTTGGTTCCTGACGCGACAAGTAAAGCAGTCGGGGGGAATGCAGGCATTCTCATTCGGACAGTCAAAAGCGCGCGTTATCTATCCTGATGACACTGCGCAGAAAGTGACATTCAAAGATATCGCTGGCGTAAAGGAGGCAAAAGAGGAGCTTCAGGAAATCGTAGAATTTTTGAAACAACCAAAGAAATTCCTCGATATCGGTGCACAGATTCCCAAGGGCGTGATGTTGATGGGTGGCCCTGGTACGGGAAAAACCATGCTTGCACGCGCTGTCGCGGGTGAAGCCGGTGTGCCATTCTTTCACCTTTCGGGATCAGAATTCGTCGAGATGTTTGTGGGTGTAGGTGCATCACGCGTGCGCGACCTCTTCAAGATGGTCAAGAAAGAATCACCCGCAATTATTTTTATTGACGAAATTGATGCCGTGGGACGCAGTCGTGGCTCAGGGGTGGGTGGTGGCAATGATGAGCGCGAGCAGACCCTCAACCAAATTCTTGTCGAGATGGACGGCTTCGAGCCTACGGAAAAGGTGATAGTGATAGCGGCAACCAATCGCCCCGATGTCCTTGACTCCGCACTCCTGCGCCCTGGGCGCTTTGACCGTCGTGTAGTGCTCGACCTTCCTGACCTCGCCGACCGTGAACAGATACTCATTATCCATGCGCGCAAAAAGCCATTGGGTGAAGATGTGAACCTGCGTGTCGTCGCAGAGCGAACCCCAGGATTCTCTGGTGCCGACCTCTACTCACTCATGAATGAGGGTGCAATTCTCGCAGCGCGTGAAAACCGCAAACAAGTGACCCAGTACGACCTTATTCGCTCTATAGAGAAGGTGATGATTGGTCCTGAGCGCAAAAGCCATATCTTGAACACCGATGAAAAGAAAATTACTGCATACCACGAAGGAGGTCACGCACTCTTGGCGTCACTCCTCGCCTATGCTGATCCCGTACACAAAATATCAATTATCTCGCGTGGACACGCAGCGGGCTATACGCTCAAGCTTCCGCTGGAAGAGCGCCGATTCCACTCTCGTAAAGAATTCCTCGACGATATCGTCGTGTCCCTCGGTGGGTATGTCGCAGAGCTCATGATGTTTGATGACCTCACGACGGGGCCGTCGAACGACCTTCAAGTGGCGACTGGCTTGGCGCATGACATGGTCGCTAAGTACGGTATGTCTGCCAATATGGGCCCTATCGCTTTTGAGGCATCAGGCTCAGTACTCCTTGGTCGTGGAGGTTTTGTCGAAAGAGAATACTCGCAGGATGTCGCAATGCGTATCGACAAGGAAGTGGAGAAAATCATGAATGATTCGCTTGTGCGCGCGAAAGACCTGCTTGTGAAGTACAAGCACGTCCTCGATGCAATCGCACTTGAGCTCGTGCGCGTCGAAACGATAGAGCGCGAGGAGTACGAAAAGATTCTCACTCTTCATGGCATCAAACCGAAAGTAAAGAATGGCGAGGAGGTATATGTCGCACCCATGGCAAAGCCAGAGGCAGTGACCACCGTGACCCACGGAGTGGTAGAAAGTCACTCAGGTGATGCAAAGAAATCTGAAGATGCTGAAGGAGAGGAAAAACATGAAATCAAATCTGGACGTCGTGGCAAGAAGCTTCAATAGAATTCGGTTCTGGTAAAACGAAAAACCGCTCACGACGAGCGGTTTTTGTTCGCCAAGAAAATTTTTTTATATAGTATTGGGATTAGAACATTACTGGAGCTACCCTTGTCCAATAAACCATTCCCCGTATCTCCTCGAAATTGCTTCGCCTTCGGATTTATCGTAGCGGTACTCTTGGGTGCAATAAATGGCCCTCTACCAGCAGAGTTTCTCGCAGTAGGCAATGCGTTGTTCTCTGCTGTGACTATTGGTATGAGTAGTGCACTCATTTTTTGGTATGTTTCAAAACGTATGAAAGAAGGCATGTTTCCATTTTTGTGCATTATTTTTGGAAACATCTTTGGTGCAGCAGCAATAACACTGTTTCAAGGAGTTGATATTGTGTATGTCACAGTGCGTCTTGTCGGAGGATTCATTGTTGCCTGTTTGGTATACCAGTACTTTGTGAAGAAGATAAAATAATAAACGCAATAACTCGCCCCCAAAAGCGAGTTATTTTTTTATAAAGATTGACCTATCGGCTGTTTCTGATAAAACAAAGTGAGAGAATCAAGGAGTGTTAAACATGCCAGAAGCTACAGTCTTTTCGCTTCGGCCATATGTGGCCATGCTCGATATTTGTATCGAACTTCCACTTGTGACCATGCAAACAGTCCTCGCTTTTGGTCCGTTTAATACACTTCAATCGGCACAAGATTGGGCAAGCGAAGTCGAGCGTATTCATAGACAAATTGAAATTGCATCCCAGAACGTGGACGATTCCGTCGCAACATTTATGTTGGTGGGTTTTACCACACGGGCGTTCGTGGGTGCACGTATCAGCAACGTAGATATTATTCAAACCGATACGAATGGTCGCCACTCGCGAGGACTTATCCTTCCTAGGACCGCCAGAGAGGACGCCGAAGAGATGCATGTCCATGCACTCAGGGCTTTCGAAGGAGCGATCGCGCAGGCCCTAGGGGTGGCACAAAATGAAACAAATGGATAACAACCGAAGCTCAAGCTTCGGTTTGTTTTTTCCCTAAATATGTTTGCTCCCCAGATTTGTATAATATGCTATTCTGTTTTAATCTAATCGCTAGCTACTCGATAGCAGGTAGTCGATAAGCATATAGATAATATCCACCCGTAGCTCAGTTGGTAGAGCGGTCGTCTTATACACGACTGGTCCCTGGTTCGAGTCCAGGCGGGTGGACAAGCGAGACGCATAATGCGAAGCATTATGCGCTTGTCCAAGCCACAGCCATATTTCGGCTTTGCGAAATGGCGAGGCGGGGTCGCGAGCACTTAGTATTTTGGCGTGCAACTAACGCCAAAAGACTTAGTGACTTGTGACGACAAGGCATCTGAAAACGCGTGAGTCCAGTAGGCTAGAACTCCATTCCGGTGCACTTAATTTCTTGGTCAGGCTTTGCGACAAAATACGTAGTAACTTGTGACGACAAGACTCGAACTAACGCGTGAGAAAGTAAGTCGTATTTACTTTGTTTTTGGCTACGCCTTGCGCCAAAAAACTTAGTGATTCGTGACGACATGAGCCTTGAGAGTTTCCGCAATTGGACAACTCCCACAGAGGTGATACAAATACTCTATACAACTCTATGAATGTGCATATCAAACGCATCGACTCAACGCTTCCACTCCCTGAATACAAAACTCCGGGAGCTGCGGGTTTTGATCTCTCCGCGCGGGAGGCGCAAGTCGTGCCATCTCGCACCATTGCATACATTCCGCTCAATGTTGCCATTGAACCACCCTTAGGATATTTTGTACTCCTCGCTGCGCGCTCCTCACTCCACAAGCGTGGACTCATGTCTGCAAACGGTATCGGTATTGTCGATAGGGACTATTCAGGAAATACTGACGAATATACTGCAGTACTCTATAATTACACCGACAAAGACGTCGTTGTCGAAAAAGGAGACCGCCTCATGCAAGGAGTATTCGTCCCACATGTTCGGGGAGAATGGGAAGAGGTAGAAGATATGGGAAATAAAAATCGCGGAGGGTTTGGCACCACGGGGAAGTAGGCGTTACTTGTCATCGTCGCTATGCGTGCTATTGTTTAAACAATTAGATTAATTTTTTACCTATGTCACTCGAATCAACTCAGAATCCATTAATTGCAGAACTTGAAGACATGAGCACGCAGGAGATTGCAGGAATTCTCCTCCCTGTACTTGTTGCAGGAGAAGCAATCCTTGATGCGGATGTCGAGACAATCAAGCGCCGCGCAAAGATGCTTATTGAAGCTAATAGTGAACTTTCTCTCGACGAGGCACTCCTCACTGCTGCGGGTGAGCGATTTGAGGCGCGCAAGTCACTCACAGGTGACCATGTTGCAGTCATCGACCAAGCAGATGGTGTCGTCTATTCTGTGACCGAAGAATCTGGATCGCAGGCCGTTCGTAATGCACTTCGATCAGTGGAAAGAGAATAATTTCATTTTCAAGAAAACGCCTTATCGCAAGGCGTTTTTTGTTAGGGTTTTTATTCAAAATGCGACTGCGTGCGCAGGAGGAGGTGTGACGCGAGGAGTGGGTACGTGGCAAGCGTAATGTCTTCGGCGAGTATGCGCTTTGCCTCTTCGTACCTAACTTGACAAGTTGGTAATAAGTATGCTATACTTTTTCTAGGTAGTACAGCCACATTCCTAGGCTTTTTTAGGAATATTCTTTGAAAAGAAAGGAATGAACCATGAACAACCATGGAACAGACCAACAACAAAAGCCAACCCTTAAACAGTTGGTAGAACTCTTGCGTTTTACACAAGGGCAGACGGCAGCGGTGGTGACGAGATACTTTTCCACGGCAACCTTCGATGAGCTCCAGTCGGTGCTCAAGAATCAGAAGAATGTCGGCAGAACTTTTGAGAAACTGCTTGCCCCACTCTTCGCGAGCCCCGATCCCCACTGCGCACTTCGCGCTTACTGGGAGAAGATCTACCAGGAGCAGTATGGCCTTGAGGTGGATTTCAGTCAGTTGTGCATCCCCGAGAAGCCCATCGAAGGCAAATGGCGCCTCATCATGAACGCCAAAGGACTTACGATGAACCACGCCGCCCTGTGCTACAAGGTGATCATCCACACACATAACCCGGATTGGAATCTTCGGAAGTACATCAATGACCTCGATGCGACAGTTACCGAGAACGTTCGCACTTCCGCCGAGTCCTACGCCATCTGGGTGCGCGACGAGCCGGAGCCGGACAAGCAGTACCTCGGTAAGTCCGCTCGCGAGGCTGATCCGGACAAAATGATCGGTGTCACACTGCTCGAACGTCTCGTTCACGGTGCGATTCACTTCCTCGAAACCAAGAAGCATCTTGATGAGAAGGGGGCGACGCTCTGCAGCGGTTCTCGCCTTTTGGACGGCGGCGTCCCGGGCGTGTACTGTCTCTCCGGCGGTCGGGAGGTCTGTGTGTACTGGTACGACGTGAGGGATGCCGGTCCGAGGGGTGGTCTTCGTCCAGCGGTTTCTTAACCTTTTACCTTCTTACTTTTTCTCTTGTGCGCCTGTTCCGACAGGCGCACTTTTTATATAATGGTGTTGGTTGTAAAGTCGGTTCGAAAGAATGACGATTTGCCAATTTATGAAACTGCCTGTGAGTAGCTGCGCATAGATTTTTCTGTCATGTTATGATGCGACATATTGCCCGCGATCGCGGGAGAACACAGAGATTTTGGTGGGAGGCGTAGGGCGACACCAAAAGAGCGGTGATACTGATGGTTACTCACAGCAAAGACGGTTCTCGCAATTTGGACGGCAGCGTCCCGTACGTGTACTGGAACTCCGACAATCGGAAGGTCTATGTGAACTGGTACGACGTGAGAAATGCCAATCCGAGGAATGGTCTTCGTTCAGAAGTTTCAGCAACTCAGCCCCGCTCATTTGCGGGGTTTTGTGTTTGTGGGGCGATATGCTTGATCCATCCATTCGCCATTTTAGATGTTTCGATAATGCGTTCGGCAATTCGGAAATATGTTTTTTCCTCGATGATTTTGAGCTCATGTTCGGTACGCACAAGATGCTTGAGTACTTCGAGCGAGCCGCGCACCTGTTCGAGCATCGGAAGCTTTTCGGATCTTCATGCGAATGCGGCACAGATGATGTTTTCCATTGTATCGAGCGCGATACTTTCGATGTGCGCATGAATCCCGAGTTTATCACTTTTTGGAAGTTTCTTTCCTGTCTGATAGATCAATGCGTATAATGTTTTGATACTATGAATGATCGTAATATCATCGGAATCGTGGGGGGGGGTCTTCATTGCCGTATTTTTCATGAGGTTGTCAGTGTAGCAAATTTGTTTGCTGCATGGAACGAATTCAAAAAAGGAAAAAGAAAAAAACGCGACGTCGCGCTTTTTGAGCTTCATCTTGAAAATAATATTTTTGCGCTGCATCGTGTATTGACCAACAAAACATTCTTCCATGAACCGTATACCGACTTTTACGTATGCGACCCCAAGCGACGACATATTCATAAGGCGAGTGTGCGTGATCGCGTGCTCCATCAAGCGATATTTCGTGTGCTTTATCCAGTATTTGATAAGCATTTTATTTTTGATTCGTATTCTTCGCGTCTCAATAAGGGGACGCATGCAGGTGTGGCACGTTTGAAAGATGCATGTTGCAAGGTGAGTCGAAATTGGAAAAGTAGTGCATGGGTGCTCAAATGTGATGTGCGCAAATTTTTTGACTCAATCGATCACGGCATACTTCGCTCGCTCATTAACGAGAAAGTTGATGATATGGAACTTCTCGCTCTATTGGATATTCTTTTTGCAAGTTTTGAAAACACAAAAGGGAAGGGCTTGCCTCTTGGAAACGTGACAAGTCAGCTTTTCGCAAATATCTATCTGAACGAGCTTGATCAATTTATCAAGCATGAATTAAAGGCACGGCATTATTTTCGTTACTGTGACGACTTTGTTATTGTTCATGCTGATCAGACTTTTCTTGAGACTGCAGAAAATCGTATTGCGCAATTTCTTCAAGAAAAATTATTGCTTCACCTGCATCCGTACAAAGTGGAGATTCGCAAAGTGCGCCAGGGGATTGATTTTCTTGGGTATGTGGTTTTGCCGCACCATATCGTTCTAAGGACAAAAACCAAGAAGAGAATGTTGCGTAATTTATGGAACGGGTTGCAACATATAACGTCGGGGGAAATTGATAAATCTCAGTTGTCCGCAACACTTCATGCTTATCTCGGTATTCTTTCCCATGCCAATGCGAATCACTTGACCAACAATCTGAAACACAAATTTCGATTTTTGTTGAAAGAGTAAATTTTACTACGTCTAACGAGGGAGGAGAACAAATGTTCTCATTTGTTCTTCGACCGAGTGACGACGTGGACAAGCTCCACTTACTCAAAATGCGATTGTGTACGTAGGAGGAGGTGTGATGCAAGAAGTGGGTATTTGGCGAGCGTAATGTCTTCTGTGAGTACGCGCTTTGCTTCCTCACGCGCGGCTTCGACCATTTTTAAATTTTTGATTGCTTCCATGCCGATGTCGGAGATACCCCACTGACGTCCTCCGCCGAGCTCTCCTGCACCTCGCAGTGCAAGGTCCATTTCTGATAGCTCAAAACCATTCTTCGCTTGTGTGAGTGCTTTCAGTCGCTCGAATGTTTTTTCTGTTTTGGTATCAGAAAAAAGATAGCAGTACGCTTGATGTGTCCCGCGAAGCACTCGACCACGAAGCTGATGGAGCTGTGCGAGCCCGAAACGCTCTGCGCCCTCGATGATAATCATAGTAGCGTTTGGGACATTCACCCCCACCTCAACGACGGAAGTTGCGACAAGGATGTCCGTATCTCCCGCGGCAAAGAGTTCCATTACATCGTCCTTTTCGCTGGGTTTCATTTTGCTGTGGAGGATGTCCACCATAAATTCAGGGAAGACTTTTTCTTGCAGGCGCGTTGCCTCTTCTTTTACAGACTTCACATTAAGCGCCATCTCTTTGGTCGGGTCGGGTTCGTCGATCCGGGGACAAATGACATAGGCCTGACGACCCGCCTTAATTTCCGTGCGAATTTTTTCATACACGGCCTCACGTTTTCCAACAGGCACAATTTCGGTGATAACAGGTTTTCTGCCACTTGGCATTTGGTCGAGAATGGAGAGATCGAGGTCGCCATAGAGGGTGAGTGCAAGCGTGCGCGGTATGGGCGTGGCGGTCATTGATAGAAAGTGTGGGGCGCGTGTTTTGTCGTTCGCATCTTTCTGTACGAGCTTGGCGCGTTGCTTGGTGCCGAAGCGGTGCTGTTCGTCGATGATGACATAGGCGAGGTGCTTCCATTTTATGCTTTTTTGAATAAGCGCA
>JAYSZV010000101.1:0-1824 GCA_043737875.1 Candidatus Lloydbacteria bacterium | reverse complement strand
GATACGGCTCCAATAATTCTGTATTTCTTGTAACAAAAAACCCCACCCTAAGATGGGGTCGTACTATTTAGTCTAAACCGGTCTACCAAGTAACTGTCCAAAGTGCTCACGAAACTCTTTCATCCGCACCGCTCTCTCTGTGGGATGGAGTGTCTCTTCAAGATGTAGCATCAGCGATTGAATGAGCTTGCTCCCTCCCGTGCCAACTGGATTAGTCTCGCCGAGCATGCGGTGCGCGGGGCGTGCGATGTGGGTGATGGCGAGAATATAATGTTCGCGCCTAAACATCGCGGCGTGATAGCGCACGAGCTGGAGCGCTTCGAGAATGGATGAATCTTTTTCGAGATTCTTCCACTGAAGCGCCTTATCCGTAAAGCGTTCACGCTTCGCCCATGCGAGCACGTATCTACGATGCTCGCGCGGAGTGTGGTGGTTCAACATGCGCCCCAAGTGACTACTCAAATCAGGCGAGTGGTGCTGAATGCCTAGGAAGCGGTCGAGCGCGGGCATGATGGAGCTCTGTGCTCCTGTCTGTCCATCGAAATGCTGCGGAAGTCCGCTATATGCGTTCACTCCTTCGTACACCACACCCGACGGGACCAGAAGCTTGGTGAAGCCCGCAAGATAGGGACGGACAAACTGGTAATACACGTCTGGTCCGCAGCGTTCGCTCATACGAGAGAGTGTGTGTCGCATGCGTGCAAGCGAGTCCGACATATCTTGTAGCCACAGCGTGAGTTCCACTTTTTCTCCACGCATTCGCGAGTCTTCCGCTTCTTCCATTGCGCAAAGGAGTCGACGGGCTTCGTGTTCGATGTCGACATGAATTGCGACGAACCAATCTTCGGCGCAGTAGCGTTCTACTTCGCTACTCGGGTTGAAGTGGACGAGCATCGTGACATTGTCGGCGCTGATTGGCTTATTGGTGTCGATACGACGCCAATTCTTGAGTGCATATGACGCATACACGAGAAGAGGCCTGACGCCGAGGCGTACTGCAAGGCGGTGTGCAATCACGGCGAGTCCTGCGGGGAGCGTCGTCCGTGGCACTTTGGGGAAACCGCGGTCTCCCCAAATATACGTCTGCACGAGAAAAGACACGCTCACGTAGACACGCCAGAGTAGCGGAACAGAAAATCGACTGAGGTTGCCCTTGAACACCGGGAGTTGATTCGCGGATACATAAAACTGTCTTTCCACGAGCAGACTGGGGGCAACGCTGGCGAGTGAGAGCCATGGAACAAAGAGTTCTACTTCCTCACAGGATATCGTCGCGATGGGGTCTGCGGTGCCGAGAAATCCACATTGTGGTGATACTTCTGACCCGAGCTTGGGTATGCGAAATGTTTTGCAAGTGCTCATTATTTCACCTCAAAGTAACGTCTCTCTTGACTATACATAGCCGAAATTATATTTCAATAGACAGGCATTTTGTTGCTTGGGTATTTTAGGCTATACTACGTGCTACATGGAAACTAAAAAAGTCCTCTCAATCGAAGATGACGCATTTCTCTCAAGTCTTGTTTCGGGAAAACTCATAGAAACAGGTTTTTCGGTTATTACGGCAAGCACGGGGAAAGACGGGCTCGCAAAAGCAAAACTTGAACTTCCCCATTTGATTCTCCTCGACATCATGCTCCCTGATATGGGTGGGTTCGAAATCCTTGAGCACCTCAAGAGTGATCCTGACACGAAAGACATCCCCGTGATTATTCTCTCGAATCTTGGTGGGCGAGATGAGATTGAGAAAGGCGTCGCACTCGGTGCGTCTTCGTATTTGATAAAATCGAACATTCTCCCTCACGAAGTAGCTGAGCTAGTGGC
>JAYSZV010000100.1:0-1825 GCA_043737875.1 Candidatus Lloydbacteria bacterium | reverse complement strand
GCTTCTTGAACCCATTCCGACCCTCTGCCCCCGATATCGATATGGACTTTGCAGATAATCGTCGCGAAGAAGTACTCGAGTATGCGAAGCGCAAATATGGCGCGGATAAGGTCGCACAAATTGGTACCTTTGGAACAATGATGGCACGCGGTGCAGTGCGCGATGTGGCGCGCGCCCTAGGCAAGCCTTATGAGATCGGGGATCGCATATCGAAACTCGTTCCATTGGGCGCACAGGGATTCCCCATGACACTTGAACACGCCATGGAGCTCGAGCCTGACCTCATGAAAATGTATAAGACAGATACGGAGGTGCGTGAAATTATCGACCTCGCGAAGAAGCTCGAGGGATGCGTGCGACATGTGTCAGTACACGCAGCGGGTGTGGTCATTGCGCCCACTTCCCTCCTCGACTTTGCGCCAACGCAGTACGACCCGAAGGGTGGTAAGGTCATCACTCAATACGATATGTATTCTATTGAAGAGGCGGGACTCCTCAAGTTCGACTTCCTTGGTATTCGCAATCTCGCAATCTTGGGAGAAGCAGTGCGCCTCGTGAAATTGCACCATGATGTGGATGTGAACATCGAGAAGATTCCTTTTGATGACAAGAAAACATTTATGATGCTCGCGCGTGGAGAGACCATCGGACTCTTTCAATTGAACGGCTCTGGGATGACCAAAGCCTTGATGGAGCTCAAGCCAAACCGCATCCATGACATCAACGCGATGGTGGCGCTCTATCGCCCAGGTCCGATGCTCACCATTGATGAGTACGTGGCCCGCAAGCACGGCAGAAGTGAGACGGTCTATTACCACCCGAAGATGAAAAAGTTTTTGGATAAGACATATGGGCTCTTGGTGTATCAAGACGACCTTCTCTATACCGCAATTGAGCTCGCGGGATATGACTGGGGTGAAGTCGACAAATTCCGTAAGGCAGTGGGAAAGAAGATTCCCGCAGAAATGGCCAAGCAACACACGATATTCGTTGATGGGTGCCAAAAACATAGTGGAATGAGTGCTGCAGAAGCAGAGAAAATCTGGACGCTCTTTGAGCCTTTTCAAGGATACGGATTCAACAAAGCGCACGCAGCATGCTACGGACGAGTTGCCTACCAGACTGCGTACATGAAAGCCACGTACCCGAGCGAGTACATGACCGCTGTCCTTACCGCAGAAGAGGGCGATACGGAAAAGATTTCTGAAATCATCACGGAATGCAAGCGCATGGCTATCCCCGTCCTCCCGCCCGATATCAACATGAGCCACAACCATTTCACCGTCATCAAAGCGGGTGTGGGGAACGACGCCCCAAAAGACCAAATACGATTTGGACTATTCACTATCAAAAATCTTGGCGAGAATATCGCAGGTGCCATTATCACCGAGCGTGAGGCAAACGGGCCATACGTTTCATTCAGCGAGTTCCTCGAGCGCGTGACGCACAAAGACCTCAACAAAAAATCGCTTGAATCGCTCATCCGCGCTGGAGCATTCGACACGCTTGGCGAAGAACGTGGTGCTCTCCTTCACAACGTCGATGATGCGCTCGAGTACCACAAAGAGCACAACAAACAACGCCTCAGCAATCAAGTTTCTCTCTTCTCCGTGGTTTCCGATCCCAAGGCACTTCCCCGCTTGCGCCTCCGCCCCGCTCCCGAGATACTCATCGACCAAAAACTTGCATGGGAGAAAGAACTCTTGGGGCTATACATTTCTGGTCACCCCCTCGATAAGCATCGCGAAAAAATTGAGCGCGGTGGAAGCAACATCAAACAAGTCAACGAGGATACGCGCGATGGTATGGGTATTGTCATCGCAGG
>JAYSZV010000099.1:0-4553 GCA_043737875.1 Candidatus Lloydbacteria bacterium | reverse complement strand
ACCAACCCTCGCTCAACGAGTGCTTTATCTAGTCGGATTCCGTCTTCATCGTGAGCCCTTACCATTTGGGCGATTATACCAGATAATCATAAAAAAGTAAACGTACGCCTCATTTTTGAATATATTGTGACAAATAAAAAACCCGCCGTTATGCGGGTTGCTATTAAGTAAAAAAGATGGTCTTTTTGTCCTTCAAAACTTTTTCTGCCATCATGTCGGCGATGCGATGTGGGCACACCCCCTCACGAATTGCGCGAGCGCAAATTTCGTAGAGGACATTTTCGTTTCCGATGCATCCTTCTGACACTTCCTTGGGGTTGTATGTCACTCCATGATGCTTGCTTTGCCACTGATGATGCACATCGATTAGTCCACCATTGTTGATGACGTAGTCAGGTGCATAGAGAATCCCTCGCTTACGCAAGAGCTCGCCATCACGCGGTGCATCAAGTAGTACATTGTTTGCGGAACCCGCCACGAGTGTAAGTGTCGAAGGATAGGTCAAAATGCGATCTTCATTCACCACGCCACCAAGCGCACACGGTACATAAATATCTACTTCAGGAAACCGCACTGGCACTCCATGCTCATTAAGGTCTACACGCGTAGCACTGAAGCGCTCTTCTGCACTTTTGAGCGCAGCTTGTTCACTCGGAGTACTCGTACGATTGGACACATAGAGAAATGCACCTTCTTTATGGAGGAGTTCTGCGAGTTTCATTCCCACATTACCCACCCCCTCGATGTACATTGTGCGACCCGAAAGTGAGGACGAACCGTGGAGTGCACGCATTGCTCCTTTTATGCCATGAAGCACTCCCAACGCGGTAAATGGGGACGGGTTTCCATCGTAAGGATGGTCCTTCATGCTCCCCGTCACGAATGGGGTCATCTTTCCCATTTCATGGACATCGAGAACGGACGTACCCACATCTTCTGCGGAAATATATGTTCCTCCAAGCGAGTTGATAAAAGCGCCCATCGCTCGATATTGCGCCTTGCGTAAGCGCTTGTCGTGCTTCGTTTGAATAAGCAAGCATTTCCCACCTCCAAGCGGGAGTCTACTTAATGCCGCTTTGTAGGTCATACCGCGTGCGAGTCGTGAGACATCTACGAAGGCGTCCCACAAAGACGGATACACCTCTCGGCGGCACCCACCCAGCGCGGGACCAAGCGTGGTGTCATGTACGGCAATAACGCCAATGAATCCTAATTCCCTGTTCTCATGAATGTGGACGTCCTGAAATCCAGCAAATAGTTTTGTGAAAGAGCCTTGCGAAAAGTTTTCTGCGTTACGCATGTTTTCTCCAATAGATTGGTGACAACTATCTATATTTCATAGTACGCGAGAACACACATTCGTAAAGGAACTGGGGTGTGCTGGGGAAAAGCCACTTTGAAAGAGCTCAATTTCTTGGCATAATGAACAAAGCGTTGAATAACGCACCCCCTACCCGACGATCACACTAGTAACTCAGTTACTCATTTTATATCATCGATTCGGGTTGGGAATGAGCTATTGAAACAACAATTTCATACAAAAAACACAGCAGTTGCTGTGTTTTTTTGTGCATTCGTATGTGAATTAATTTTCAACAAACGTAAGTGCTGAACCCCTCTTCCCTGCACGACCAGTACGACCAATGCGGTGTACGTAATCGTCGTAGGTAGATGGAAGTTCGTAATTGATGACGTGCGAGACATTTGGGATATCGAGTCCTCGTGCAGCGACATCGGTCGCGACGAGAATCTGGACTCGGTCATCCTTGAAATCCTTGAGTGCACGCTGGCGCTGAGGCTGTGTCTTGTTGCCATGGATTGATGCGGTACGGAATCCTGAATGCGAAAGATCGCGACCAAGCTTCTCAACGCCATGCTTCGTTCGTCCGAATACCAACACTTTGTTGAATTCTGCTTTTTTAAGAAAATTGCAGAGCAAGTCGAACTTCTCACCCTTCTCACGAAAACGAACGATGTCTTGTTCGACATTCTTCGCAGTGTCTTGCTTTTTCACAGAAATACGAATGGGGTCGCGCAACATGCGGTGTGCCAAATCTTCAATCTCACGCGAGAATGTCGCCGAGAAGAAGAGGGTGTGGCGTTCCTTTTGCATTTTATCAATGAGGAATTTGATGTCTGTGATGAAACCCATGTCGAGCATGCGGTCAGCCTCGTCGAGTACGAGGTTGTCAAAGTCAGCGAGCTTGAGCTCTCCGCGTTCAACGAGGTCTCTCAAGCGTCCGGGAGTACCAATAACCATGCGCACCTTTCGGCGCAAACGTTCTATCTGCATACCCATCGATGTACCGCCGACCAAGAGGACAGAGTAGATACCGAGTCCGCGAGAAAATCCCATGAACTCTTCATCGATTTGCAATGCCAACTCTCGCGTCGGCACGATGACCAAGACTCTGCTCTCAGTTTTCTTCATCATTTTGTTAAGGAGCGGGATGAGAAACGCAGCCGTCTTCCCTTCTCCCGTGTTTGCGATACCGATGACATCACGACCCTTCAATACCTCAGGTATCGACTGATCCTGAATTGCCGTAGGAATGGTGTATCCCTTCTTCGCAATATTTTCTTTCAATTTTTCTTCAATTTGCAAATCAGAAAATTGATTGGTGGGAATATACACCTTCTCCTCCGCGACGGTCACCGCACGATTCACAAAGCGTGTGACATCGATATTTTCTCCGGGATTTTTGTTGCGTGCACCACCACGAGACTGTGGACGGCCACCAGCGCGTGGAGCACTGCTCCCGCGACTACTAAAGCCTCCACGGCTACCTCCGGCGCTATATCCGCCACGAGATGAAGTTCCTGATGAACGAGCGTATGATGGTGCGCTCTGTGAACGTTCAGGGCGCTCAGAGCGGTGTGGAGAACTGTCCCCTCCGGCCTGTGCACGTTCGGGTGCTCCACCACGTTCCATGTTGCCAATAAAGTTGCTTTTCTTTGTACGCTTGCGTGGGGGTTCATAGCGACCTCCACCGCCGATTCCTCCGAGGACAACAGCGCGACGCGTGCCACCATATGATGGTCGCCCGCCCGTCCTACTTTGAGGACGAGATTGATTCTTTTCTTCCATATAAATTTTATTACGCACACGCACAGTAAATTCGCGAGTGCAGATTGATAGACATCCCACAACGCACCTCGTTGACCACCAGTTGTGGTGAGTCTCTCAATGTTCGACCATAGGAGAGAGGAGTTTTATGAGGACTTCATACTAACATTTTGTTATCTGTGTGTCAATTCGTCACGACAAACAGAGAAGTAGCTTGATGAGAGTGTCCTGGGGTGTAATTTTAAGATTTTGATCGTATTTAGTAGCAGAAAATAATATAATTCTCAAATATCATTCAGCGACAGACCATCAAAAAGCATGCTACGATTCAATGATGTTATGGGCAGAGAAAAGGTCGGAAATAATCACTGCATCCCTTTTACTGCTAGGCGCATTTTTTTTCTATGTCTACACCGCCGCCCCAAACCTCTACGAGGGTGACAGCGCTGAGGTCACCGCAGCAGTCGTTTCACATGGCGTGATACATTCGACGGGTTTCCCACTCTACACGATGTTGGCTCAGGGTTTTTTGGCAATTACTTCCTTTCTTGATCCTGCCTATGCACTGAACATTTTCTCTGCGCTCCTCACCGCACTGACACTCCTTGTCGTCTATATCATTCTCAATATGCTTTACGTTGGGCGTGGCGTGTCACTCCTTTCCGTCACAATACTCGGGCTCGGAGATACGATTTGGTCGCACGCGGGTGCCGCACGAGTGTACCCGCTCACTGGTCTATTTGTCGCACTCCTCATTCTGATCGTGCTCATGTGGTCGAAAAAAAAGGAGTGGAAGTATATTTATTTTTTTGCAACAGTATTGGGGATCGCTTTCGGGAACCATATCGTGATCGCTGTTATGGGGCTTTTTCCACTCGCCTATCTGTGGAAATCACGTGACGAGTTGCACCTCGACCTGCGCCGAATAGGAACCGTTGTCGCACTTTTCGCGCTCCCGTTTCTTCAATACATTTATCTGCTATTCGCCTACCGTAGTATCACCATCCCCTATCGCTTCGGCGACTTGTCTTCCATCGATGGTTTCATATACTTCATAACTCAGGAGCAGTATGCAGGAAAAATCGCAACACGTACTATTGACGGCACTCTCTATACATTACTATCGATAGCGAAGCTTGTCGTTTTAGAGCACGGTTTTGTCATCTTTTTTATTGGTCTCATTGGACTTACGGTACTTTTTCGCAAACATACTGCGTTATTTTGGGGTATTATTCTTTCCACACTTGGCAATATCATCATCATGCTTGGGTATGGTAATGAGGCAGACCGCATCGTGCTCTATCGCTATCTTTTTCCTATCCATATCATGCTCACGATCGGGATAGCATTCGGCATTCGGTTCATAATTGATGTAATCACCGAAAGCGCGCAGGCAAAACGCACACCGAAATGGCTATTGCCCTCGGTATTGGGTAGCACAGCACTACTTATCACCGTGTTCATGCTCGTGTCCAACTGGGAGCAC
>JAYSZV010000098.1:0-1833 GCA_043737875.1 Candidatus Lloydbacteria bacterium | reverse complement strand
TAATACTCAAATACGCAATGCTCATACCAACATTTTTTGGATAAAAAAATCGACCAGCGCTTAGGAGTAGTCGACGCGAAAATCTCCATATAGAGTTTTGTAGTCGGCCTCGGTAGGTATTACACAAGGATTTCCCTTGCTTCCCACTGTCTTGAGCGTTGTACACAGTATAAGGATAAGCGTAAAAAGGTCAATAATTGCCCATGCGCTATATAAAAAACCACGGGATATCCCGTGGTTTTCACTACCGAACGTGGGTCTTCTTCAGCCACTCGTGCATGACGAGGGCCGTCTCTTCCCAGCCTGCCTCAAACGGACACATGTGGCCCAGCGTTTCAAGCATATGGAAATCTGCCCCTAAATACTTCGCAATACGCCCTGCAACAGCATGATGAATGACCACGTCTTTTTTCGCTCCTATGACGAGCATGGGTGTCGTGATGGCATTCTTGTCCACCGGAACCATGCTCATACTAAGCTCAAGTGCGACGGTGGTCGACTCGGTGCTGAGGCGATGCTTCATGAGCATCGCAATCGCTTCTTCACTTCTCACGGGATCCGCAAACAACGACTCGAGCGCACGCTTGCTTGGAACGAATCGTTCGCCATGCAAGCCACTAAACATCGCACGAAAAATTCCTGCGAAGATGTGCTGGATATATGCACCGGGAATGAGCATTATCCCTTTCGGTGGTGCGGGAGTCATGAGCACCGCATGCCCCACCGATATATGTTCAGAAAGTTTGGCCACGATAAGTCCGCCCATGCTGTGCCCCACGAGTATGGGTGGTGCAACATGACGCGCTTCAACGTCGCGTACAAAATTTGCCATGTCGGTAGTATAATCATCGATGTTTTTCTTCGATACATCGATGTGTGCCCTTTCGCCATGCCCCACAATATCTGGCGCATAGCAGGTAAAGCCAAGTGCGGTGAAATGTTCCATCAACTTCGTAAAGTACAAGGCAAATCCTGCCAAGCCGTGGACGAAGATGATGGGCTGTAGATATGTTGCACTCACCGCACACATGGGCGAGGAAGCCAAAAAACTGTGCGAAGGCGTCGTACGTCGTACGAGAAGATTATTGCGCACACTATGCTCCTTTCAAAAAATTCAAAAAGCAATCACTCTCTCCCAAACGTACGGCATTCGGAATCGTCTGTCAAAATCAGGGAGTGTAGACGCTATTCCACGGCACTCAGTAGGAGTATCACCGCCATTGAGCACATAATGATCCCGATGAAGCCGAACGCGAGCTCGAAAAAAGAACGATTAAAGAAATTCATGATGTATGCAGTATACCAATAATTGGAAGAGTGGTGCCATTGACGTGGTGCGCACGCTTTGTTAATCTCTACAGCCAGTCGATGTATGTTCTTTTAACCCCGTAACTACAGAAAAGGAAAGCCTATGCCCGAAGTCCAAGTGAGTGGTGTTCCGCACCGCAATGTGCGCCACTTCATCGCTGCAAGCACTGCGCTTGCTGGAGCCCAAACTCGTTTCGAACAGCAACAACGCTGTTTACAGCGCAAAGCGATGAGTGCAGCACGAAAAGCACTCGATACGCACACCTTTCCACAAGACACCGACTACTGGCTCACCGCTGAGAACGTGGTCGTCCATCCTCAAACACACAAAATGGCCCCCATTGCATGTACGGTGGAGCTCCGGCGCTTGTCGAGAGAAAAGGGCATGCCACTTCCCATATGCCACGGGGGCAGTGTCCGTCCAGACATCCTCAGCACCATGAAGCAAATGATGGAGCGCGATCTCACACTCGTCGGGAAGTTCGTGGTTACGGTCACCGTCAAGAATTAAGAGAAATTAAAAAA
>JAYSZV010000097.1:0-1836 GCA_043737875.1 Candidatus Lloydbacteria bacterium | reverse complement strand
CAACTTGGTGCAGTAGTAATAGTAAAAATAGTGTAAAGAAAAACTCCGCATAAGCGGAGTTTTTGATTAGTGGAGTGTATGACCGTCTCCATTTTTGTCGAGATTGGGAAGAAATTCAGTAATATCAACACCTGCTTCAGCGATGAAAAAATATTCGCCATCGAGCACTGATGTTTCAGCTTCGGGATTGATATTATGAAGTAACTCAAGAGTTAACGAGATGCTGAGTAGCTCCCCAGAAAATTCGGAGCCCAAACGTTCCACGGATGGAAGGGGGAGAGTGCATTTTGCCTCCTCTGCCATTTCTACGTACTCCTCAGCAATTTCTGAGAATGCATCAACCACTTCTGAAAAAAGCAGTTGATGTGGATCTCCTCGTTTCTTAGTTACCACATGGGGGATTGTCGAGAGCGGAACGAGTACCCCGAATGTGCGCGCAGATGCCAGAACGAAAAGAGGAACCGATTCGCTGACACACTCCAAATCCATTTCTATCGATGAGAGGGGGTATTGGACAGGTTGCGATGTCATTCAAACTCCTTTTCCTTTTATAATATAGAGCAATCTTTGGTTATTCAATGCTCATTGCTCCCTCCTGTCAAATAAAAACCCCACACGTGGGTGTGGGTTTAAATCTTCAATAGAAAAATTCACTGAGGGGGACATCGCGTTCGCGAATGAGATACCATGTACCTGAAAGCGTGCGCGAGAGCGCGGGTAATTCGGTTCTGTACTCCGTAGATTTGTAACGGTTTTCCCCCATTGAGACTTCCTCAAGAATATACTCGGTATCATTTTTTGGTTGCGGGAATTCTGGATCTATGGTGCGCATGTGCGCATCAAGATAGTGAAAGAAAATTTCCTGAAGCTCACTTTCTTTGGGCTTCGACGCTAAACTTTCGTGAGTCATGAGCAATAAGTGTGCGGGGGATACGATGGTCATGCATCGATTGGGATAATGGGAACCATCGAAGGACTGTACCCGCCAAAGAAAAAGCGGGAATTTGGGCCGATAAGGAACCATGCGTGCGCTCCACCATGAAGGACTGCTCTTTATAGTGTGCCCGAACTTTTCTCTACGTCAACTCGATGAGCATAAAAAATGCCCCGACGTGGGACATCCTCTGTGTTAAAACTTGCACTCATTGAATTGCTGCATGGTGATACCAAGGGCACTCATAATTTTTTCGTTCGCCAGCTCCACGGAATCGCCTTGTCGAAATTCAAATTTGGTCCAAGACTTTTCGTTCGGATGGGGGCTATTGATGATATGTCCACGGACAGTTTCAAGCGAATTTGCGAGCAGTTTGATGAGTACCTCAGATTGAGCAATTTTTTTGTCATTGATACTAATTACGCTAATCCCAGCCGCAATTTCTCCTTGCGTCTGGAGAAGATAGTTTTTCATAACGATGCGCTTGCCACTATGCATGTCACAGGTGGATTCCACCTTCTCCCATGCGGTGATATTTTGCGGTAGCGCTGGCTCAGTGGTGATGTTTGTCGCAGAAGCAGTGCGCAAAAAAAGATGGCATAGTACGAGCACGGTGAGTGCGAGTGATTTTTTCATATTTAACCCCTTGGTGAGCAAACTAGGGCTAAGGCTACACTCAGCGTGCTAATTTATCAATAATATTGCATAAGAAGCCTTGGTTTGCTATTGTGACGCGATTACACAATAATTTTTGCGATTATGATAACGCTCAACGCAGAAGCGCGCGACGTGAAAGTGAATCCGAAAATGATCAGAAAGAATGGGAACATTCCAGCGGTCTTTTACGGTGCTACACACAAGTCAACACCAATATCCGTCAATAAGATTGCTTTTGTGAAAGC
>JAYSZV010000096.1:0-4586 GCA_043737875.1 Candidatus Lloydbacteria bacterium | reverse complement strand
ATATTTTTGTCCACGGCAACACGCGGGTGCATTTTGTTTTTGATGGCATACTGCTCGGCAGGAAGTCCAAATGCGTCCCAGCCCATCGGGTGAAGCACATTAAATCCCTGCATACGCTTCATGCGTGAATAGATGTCGGTCGCGATGTAACCCTTGGGGTGACCCACATGAAGCCCCTCACCTGATGGGTACGGAAACATGTCGAGGATGTAGCATTTGGGTTTTGCGGAAACATCCTCTGTTTTATAGAGTGCTGTTTTTTCCCATTCTTTCTGCCATTTTCCCTCAATTTTCTTGTGGTTGTATTCCGCCATAGATTCATATCATAAGCTATAATTGGGTCATTCTGCAACAGGGCTTTACAAACAATTTAAAAAATGCTATAATATTCTCAGATTTTTACAACCGAAACTACAGGAGACTTGATGACCTTTCCACTCTTCTCGACACTCGTTGTCATGGCCGTTATCTTCGCTTTGCTCGCGAAAATGCAAACGAAGAAGCTCGTACCTGCGCATATCGACCGCCACGACAAATCGTGGGACGCTCACGCCGCTCGCATCGCCTCGAAACAGCATCCGTTTAATTAACCCAAGGAGAAAGTCATGGACCACGTCATTTCCCCCGCCACTCTCGGCTACCTGATCATCGCTTGGACTCTCTGTTTCCTCTTCTTCGCTGCATTATTCGCGCATGAGAAGAAGAAGTACCCCATGCGCACGTGCAAGACCTGCGACTACTCCGACAACTTCACGGTCGTCGTCGTTGATGGCGAACCCATCTGCCCCACCTGCCGGCACAAGCACTGAAGATACAACTCACAACCCGCCTTTATGGCGGGTTTGTTTTTGCGAGAAATAATGTGGAGCTAGATTTTGAACTCGATGACATCGCCGTCTTTGACGATGTATTCCTTCCCTTCAGTTTTAAGCAGACCTTTCTCGCGGGATGCGCCGTAAGAGCCTGAATCGAGGAGGAGTTTCCAATTGACCACTTCGGCACGGATAAACTTCTCTTTAAAGTCAGTATGGATTGCCATGCCCGCAACAGGTGCGGTGCTCCCCATTTTAATAGTCCATGCACGAGTCTCGTCTTCTCCAGTGGTGAAGTACGTCATGAGTCCGAGGAGTTTGTATGCAGCGACGATCAGGTCGTCTACTCCGTCTGCTGTAACGCCGAGTTCGGTAGCAAACATTGCTTTTTCCTCGCCTTCAAATGCGCCAAGCTCTTCTTCAATCTTGGCATCGACAATAACGTATTGCTCATTATTCTCTTTGAAGAATGCGATGAGCTTCTGGAATCGTTCGTCATTCGTTTCATCAAGATTTTTCGCGCCCGCTTTTTTATTCAAAATATAGAGAATGGGTTTGCGCGTCAGGAGGTTCAACATTTTGATGAGAGGCGCTTCGTTTTCGTCGAGCACCGCCTTGTTGGCCATTGTGCCCTTTTCGAGAAGCTCGCGTACCTTCACGATTGCCCCGAGTTCGAGTATGGCACCCTTATCCCCGCGCTTGGCGTCCTTCCCTACTGCTTCCATGCGCTTGGTGACGGTCTGGAGGTCTGCAATGACCAGCTCAAGGTTAATGGTCGTTACGTCCGAAAGCGGGTCGACGCGTCCATCAACGTGGATGATTTCGCTGTCGTCGAAAATACGTACGACTTCGCCGATGGCGTCGGTCTCACGAATGTTCGCAAGGAATTGATTGCCAAGCCCCTCGCCCTCCGAAGCGCCCTTCACGAGTCCTGCAATATCAACGAATTCGACAATAGCAGGAACAGTCTTCTTTGAATTTGAAAATGTCGAAAGTTGCATCAATCGTTCATCGGGCACTTGAACAACCCCCACTGAGGGGTCAATGGTCGCAAATGGATAATTGGCGATAAGCACCTCCTTTTTGGTCAGCGCCTTAAACAACGTCGATTTCCCAACGTTTGGCAGTCCTACAATCCCAACAGATAATGACATGAAAGCTAGTATGCGGTATTTAGTATGAAGTATCAAGTACGTACATAAATAAATATATTTTTACATTTCAACTTGTTTATATGATTCGAGTAGGCTTCTGCTGTCCACGTTTTCGATAAGGTCAACTGTGGCTTCAGGATAATGCGGTTTTGCAATTAGAATACACGTTTTGCCAGTCAACTATACTTATCCCCGATGCCAATATATTTGATTGCCGTCATGCCGTTAACGGAAACTCAATCACAATCCATGTTTCAAGCTTATCCCTCATATTTTATCGGGCTTTGACTGCCTTGTTTCCAATATTTTGCTACAGATTTGTAAAGATATTTTTCGCGTAATTCTTGCGAGGCAACTTCGCCTTCAAAATATGACCTTCCTTTCTCTGGTGAGGGCAGCCATTGATGAATAATAAACACTTCTCGAATAATACCGCGAAAGACGGAACACGCGATTTTTATTTTACTCGTACGATTAATACTTACTTTCCAATGTTTTCTCGTTGCCTCATATAATTCCATTACGTTCATATTTGGACGATACAACTTGTTGATATTTATAAGAATTACCGGATCGCCAAAAATCGCATCCTCCGCCTCATATTTAATTTTTATATCTTCCAACTTCATCAGTCCTCTGTCTGTGGCGTGGTGCCCAAGAACAAGATTGGTTAAACTTTCTTTTCCAAGAAAATCAATCATTGCACTCTCAACCTCAAAGGCCTCTTTCTCTGTAAGTCCGTGGCGTAAAATCACTAGCCCAACATTCAAATTATCTGCTTGGATGTTGCGAATAGTTTTAATTTTTTCTTTTTCGATTTTGTCTATTTCGAGAGCACCGAGTAAATGATGATTTATTCTATTACCACAGCCCTTGCCGACATAAAAAGTTCGCCCTGGCTCCGTTCTTGGGTCAATGAGCAGATATACATAGTAGCCAAGTTTTTCAATTGTTGATTGAGAAAGTTTATTCATATTCTTTATATTATAATTACAATTTATCTCAAATTCTATTTATAGACTAGATTTTCATCTCGTTACTTTGTATGGTTTGTAATTATCTTACAAATCGACTAGTCACATTTTATAAAGTTTATTTTGACTCATCTTCAGCTTCGCTACTGCGTAAGGGGTAAAAAACGGAAGGAATTGGAGAATACATGGAGCATCTGTTCCGCTTCTGCCACGTTCACCGCTTGTGACGGTGCTATTTGTACGCCGAATGTGTAGAGATTGCTATTGCGAAGGATGTGGATGAATTTCCAAGTGTTCGGGTAGTTTGGCGAGCTGCTTTCATAGGATACCGTCTCTACGAGCGTCGGAGTATCGTCTATTATTGTCATTGTGCTTGAAAGTTTTCCCGTGAATGTGGGATAGCCAATAAAATTATAATTGAAAGAAAGCGTACTTAGTGACGCCTCCTCGCTCGGTGTGACAAAGAAATTTGCTGTTGCGATATCATAACTTTTAGTAAACCACAGCCATACCAGTGCATCAGATCTGCGGGTGTAAATCCCAGTGTCATTCATGCGTAACTCTTTCCCAATTGATGGAAGGCCGAATGCGAATCCCATTGTGGTGTTGTGGTATATGAGGACGTCACCATTGTACGCAATAAGTACGTCGGACGGAGTAAGTTTTGTGGGGCCTGTGACCCCTCCTCGCCCGATGAATTGTGAGGTCGTCGCCGACAATGGGAATGGTGGGGAATCCCATGAAGGAGCTGCAACGGCGACACGTGTGGTTTGCGTTATTTCATGGATAGGAGTGACATCAGTGAGGCAAGGAGGCGGGAGAAATCCCCCCACAGTTTGTGGTGGGCATGGATATATCGTTTGTTCTTCATGTGGCATGAAGGTAGCTAAGGTAACTTCAGTTTGGGAGTCTGATGGAGTTGATGATGCGAAGGGCTCGTTGCGTGAGGGTATATTTTTGTTTCGTGCGTTATATGCACCAAAGAGTGCAATGGTACCCATGAGGATTGAAATGGATACGACAACAACAATAATTATGCGCTCATTTTTCATATATACCCCATAGTAACATTTAAAGGTGCATGTTTACATGGTATAAAACGCTGTCGTGACTGAAATTTTATAGAGCTCACTTCACTCCCCTTTCGCAAGAACCTTATTTTCTTTTTAAAATATTTACTTATAAAAAAAAATTATTTTATCGTTTTTTGGAAAAACGACTTTTCTGCACCAGCATGCGCCTCGGTCTTGTATTCGATGAAACCATGATTTTTTGCAAAGTTGTACATTTTGGGAAATTTTTTCTTATGGGTATTTAATGTAATGCGATGATAATTTTTTTCTACTGCAAATTTTTCAATTTCCTGAAAAAATTTTTTCCAAATTCCCAGCCCTTGGTATTCCGGATGCACTCCAACATTCCAAATATGTAAAGAGTCTATTTCTCTAAAGTCACATATTGCAAAACCAACGATTGCGTCTTTGCTGTGGGCGGTGATGAGAAGTCCACCACTCTTCAATTTATTTTCCCAATCACTAATGTTGTGGTACGCAACGACCTCCAGCGGGGTAGGATTAAAAACGAGTTTCGCGAGTTGTAATGCATTCGCAAGCTCGCTTACGTCGTTGAACTTTATAATAAAGCTT
>JAYSZV010000095.1:0-4588 GCA_043737875.1 Candidatus Lloydbacteria bacterium | reverse complement strand
AAGTGTGCGTCATGTACCCACGCCACGTCATATGCCTCTACGACTGGGTCAATAGGTCCGCCCTCTTTGTAATGGCTCAAATACATGAAAAAAATTGTGAGATAAACGAGGCCTGCAATGATTGGCATGAGGATTACTGCATGCCACTGCCGTTTCCACATACACCAGAGTCCCGCGAGTGCGATCATGCTGAGCGCCGTCCACTTAATGGATAGCGCGAAGCCGAGGAAGACTCCACCAATTACGATGAGTATCCATTGAATTCTTTTATCCTTTGCTCGTGTGAGAGTCAGTATTGCCAACAGCCCAACGAAACTCGTAACCAAGAGTTGCGTGTCGGGAAGTATGGTGCGTGCATATGTGACCAAGGCGCCATCAAAAACGATAAAGAGCGCGGGAGCAAGGGCGCTTACGGTACTCGCCCCGAGTGTGCGCGCAATGGCAAACACAACGAAAGGAAAAAGTATTCCGACCAATACAATAAAGAGTCTGAGAGTGATAAACGGGAAATCACCGTAGGGCTCATCCATCGTGGTAAAGGTGTGTTCAAGGCTGAACGTCGCACTATTTGCAATTGCCCCAAAGAGTATGCGTGCAAGCGGTGGATGTATGTCGAAGGTGGGTTGTTCGCTCACATATCCAATCACATAGTTCGCATGGATTGCTTCGTCGAATATAGTTTCTGCGGGGTATGAAAAAAAAGGAAGTCTCGTTAATACGGCAAAAATGAAAATGATGATGAGCGCAAGTCGCTGGTTGGACAGTAGCGCATAAATTTTTCTTGAGAGGAACACGGTCTCTTCGAAACGTTTCCGTAGGATATCGGCCCACTTTTCTTGAGACCACTTTAAATTATTCGTGCGGATGTAGTTGCGCAATTGCTTCATGAGGGTTGTACGACTTTTTCTACTACTGCCATTATGTTTACGTAACTATCCATCCCACTAAATTCTTCGGTGAATAATGTAATGTTCGCTATAGACTCTATTTTTTTCGATGCCTCATTGATTGCATAGAGCGTGTATCCCAACATCTGTAGTGTTTCCAGCATATGGATTGGGGACATTCCGGATATGCCAATACGTGTCGGTGCATATTCAAAAAATAGTATAGGGTGATGGACTCCCAGTGTCTCTGTCATTCCTGCGAATGCATGGGCCTCCCAGCCCTCAATGTCCATTTTAATAACGTCGACACGCGCCACCCCCAATGAGCGTAGTGATGCATCGATCGTGCACATGGGTATGCGATGTTGCTCTGCACCGTTCTCCCCACTCTCTAGGAGTGTGTGCTTGCCCTTGTTGTCAGGATCAAGCGAGAGTGTGCGCACTTCGTCGTTCGCGCCTACGCCCGATTTGATGAGGGTTACATGCGTAAGGCTGTTTACGGCGATTGTGCGTTCGAGTAATGCGCCGTTTTCTGGCTCAGGCTCAAACGCGATGACCTGACTCGCATTCCTACTCGCAATCAGTGTGTAGTATCCCAGATTGGCACCGATATCGAGCACTACTCCTCCTCGTGGGATTTGTGCGCGAAAAAGTTCTGAAAAATATGGTTCGTAGGCGTTCAGATACAGCGCCCCCGAAACGACGGGGTCATCTTGATTCAGCATAAGCACTCCTTCGGGGATGCGCATTTCACGAGGAATAATTTTACGTAACAAATAGTTGGTGAGCGAGCGTAGTGGTCGTGCGGAAAGGATGGTGGTGTAAATAAACATTGGAGCCGTAGGGGGAAGCACGCTAAATAGCAATTTAAGAAAGTTTTGGAGCAAGAGTCCCATGCTACTATGATTGGTATCAACCTTTGGAGTGTCAGGATTATTCACGTCACCATAATAGCAAAAAACATACCTAGGGTCATTACGTTTTATGAAATACTCACTCGTCATCCCCGTTTACAATGAAGCTCCAATTATCGTGGATACACTTCGTGCGCTCCACGAAGAATTTTCACGCCACGATTCATGCATGTGGGAAATAATCGTTGTTGATAATGCATCTACTGATGCCACGCGTGATGTCATTCTGAAGGCCTGCGTTCCGAATGTCTCCCTCATCACTCTTTCAGAAAAAGGGAAGGGTCGCGCATTGCGCGCAGGCTTCGCCGTGGCAACAGGAAGCCTCGTGGGTTTCACCGATGCGGACTTGTCTGTTCCTCCGCACGAAATAGTCAACGCATTTTTCGAATTTAAAAATAATAATAATGTCGACGTAGTTATCGGTTCGCGCTTTCACGTTAAAAGTACTCATGATGGCCGAGAGTGGTGGAGGACAAGTAGTTCTCATGTGTTCAACGCCTTAGCCTGCATTATCGTTGGTGTACATGCGTCAGATACGCAGTGTCCGCTCAAGGTCATGAACAAAGAAGGCACTCGCATACTTCTTGCGACAAAAGAAAACACATGGTTTCTTGATCTCGAGTTTATCGCACTACTGGAGTCGCTCCATACGCCATTTATTGAAGTACCTGTGTCGTGGGACGAACACCGCTATCTTGGCCGTGCATCTAAGCTTTCGTTCATGAAAGATGGCCTCGGGGCATGTATTGCCATGGTGCGCATTCGCACACAACGTGCGACGCAAATGCGCGCACTTAATAACGCATTAAAGAAAGAATTCAATTAGTTTTGCCACCAATCTTTTCTATTGCACACCCGGCTTGTATACTCTATATACATGGAGCACAAAATTTTTCATACGATGCAGGGATTTGAAAAATCATGGTGGTACAAATCGCGATTGCGTGTGGTGCGTCGCGCGATAGCGGTGTTGCCCACTCCAACCTTCCGTGGGGCAGTTCTCGATATGGGCGCAGGATTTGGGGGGATGCGTCCACTTTTTGATAGTTATGAACGCATCGACGGATATGAGCCAAACGCAAATGCACGTGAAGTGCTCGAACGTCGCGGATATACACACGTCTACCCCGACCTCGATTTCTTGAGAACACGAGAGGGTGCATACGACGTCGTCTGTGCGTTCGATGTGCTTGAGCACATTAAGAATGATCATCACGCACTGCGCGAGTGGCATGCGCTATTAAAAACAGGGGGCGCACTCCACCTGACTGTTCCTGCACTCCCGATATTTTGGAGTCAGCATGATGTCGATTGCCATCATTTTCGTCGATATAAAAAGGATGCGCTTACGCACCTCCTCACTGCCTCGGGGTTTGAAGTACAGTATGCGAGTTACTGGAATTTGTTGCTTGCCCTCCCTGCGTATCTCGCAAGGAAAAGTAGGCTTGTCGATGCGCATGCGGAAACAACGGGACTTACACCTGCACTTGATCGTATATTTGATTGGATACTCAGGCTCGAGATGCTCACTATCCCGTATTTTTCTCTCCCGTTTGGCACAGGGCTCGTTATTATTGCAATTAAAAAAGAGGACACTGCCCCCGTATCGCTTCCCGTGTAAACGTAGTAGTATATCCACCATGAAGTGGCTAATCGTAGGACTAGGAAACCCAGGGGGGGAATATGCTAAAACGCGTCACAATGCGGGGCGTATTGCCCTTGAGGTGTTTCGTAAAAAATATGATTTTCCTGACTGGGAATACAAAAAACCCTATGATGCACTCGTATCAGTGGGGGAAATAGATGGACACGAAGTACTCCTCCTTGAGCCCGAGACATTCATGAATGAATCAGGAAAGAGTCTCGTTACCTTAGTCAAAAGCCCCGACCAAGCAAGCCAGCTTATCGTGATACACGATGACGCAGACCTTCCCATCGGAGCGTGGCGCTCTGCGCGCGATCGCGGAGCAGGGGGGCAAAAAGGTGTTGAGTCCATCATCGCGACCATCAAAACGCGCGACTTTTACCGATTCCGCGTCGGCGTCGCTCCCGACGTCGCCCCTGGAGCCGCCCGCAGGAAAGCGGGGGACTTCGTCCTTGAAAAATTTTCTGTCGAAGAAATGTCGACAATCAAAAGCCGAAGTATCGGCATCGCGGAGCGCATGTGCTTCCTCATCACAGAAGGCCACGAAGAATTCAAAAATTCTGTCAAAAAAATAAAACCCGTCGATCCGTAAATCACGATAATAAAAAAGCAGGGACGTATCCCCGCTTTGTGTGTCCTGCCTTTAGGCTTTGACTTCTTGTTCTGCTTTTTCTGTTGATTCTTTGATCAACTGAGCAAGCCCCCCGTTGTTCGGCGCCTTGTAGATGTAAAGGGCAGAAGGCGCATCCACACCTTCACACCCTGGATCGCACTGTGCGATGTAGGCCACGTTATCCGCACCGCATCGACGCACCGCATCAAGCACATTTTCCTTTTTCTTGAAAAACCACGTAAACATTTCACCACCCTTGGCAGCCTCGACTTTCGCCAAGAGCAATCCATCATGAGAGATGATGTAGAGAGGGGATTCATATCCTTTCATCAAAAGTATTGGTGCGTGGATCCGACGGACTCCTGCGTCATCGAGTTTGGCAATTCTCTTCTTACCAAGGATCCCCATGAGTTCGGGAAATTCTTTCATCACTGCTTCGACGTGAAAACGGGACATAATTAATCTCCAAAAGTACATGCATGCATCTCGCATGCGGACACGATTCATCTCGAACCGCATTATTATAATA
>JAYSZV010000094.1:0-4616 GCA_043737875.1 Candidatus Lloydbacteria bacterium | reverse complement strand
AGGAAATTCCCACCTCCGAGCTTGCATACTATGAGCTAAAGAATAATGACCACGTACTCGTCAATTACGGCTTCGAGGACGGTGCGCTCTTGCGCTTCAAGTACAACCAAGTGCCGATGATACCACTCGATATCAACGAGCCCATCCCGCTCAAATAATGGCTCAACAAAAACATAAAAAAGACCTTCATGCGAAGGCTTTTTTTATTTCTGACTAATTCATCACTACGAATTTCTCATGCTACGGTGTTTCTGTAAGCAGGGTCTCATAGCGGAGAAGGACAAGCATTTCAGAATTTCTATTTTTGGTAAGTCGTTCGTATCTACGATTATGTATTTCGAGTGTATCACTATAGGGGAGGGCACACGCATCATTCCAGTTCCCACAGTTTTGATCAAACTCTGTAATGAGTGCGAGTGATGCATTTTTTATTTGCGTCATTTCTTGTGTGAGCCTGTCGACTACTATTTGCTGAGTCACGACGTCCACTTCGAGCTCCGTGCGTGTGGGAATGAAGTCGTTTGTGATTATGAGTGGTGCTGACTCAAGTGGGGGCAGTGCACTTTCGCTCTGTATGCCTCCACTCGTTTCATTTGTCGCATTAGCATCTCCGGGATTGAGCGCAGTAACCCCCGCACTCTCCAGAGGGAGCACTTGAGCACTTCCAAGCTCTCCGATGGCACCGATTGCGGACAATTGGCTTCGAAGACCCTCACCGAGGGCTGGAGCACGCATTTCGTACTCTGTTGAGGCAAAAATTCCGAGCCCTGCACCAATGGCGAAGGTACCAAGAAGGGAGGCGAAAAACCACGCACCCACTCGGGATGTTTCCTCGTGCGCATTCGTGATGGGTACGTGTATCATGAAATGAATTATAACATAAATAATGAAATAATGCAAGAAAATGGTCCCATAGGTAACAATTGGTATACTATTGAATTTATATAGCTTATTCCTACTTCATGATGAGGCATCTCGACACTCGAGATGCCTGTGGATAATTGACAGGATAACCTGTTGATTGTTTGGGGATAACTTTTAAAAATCCTTATTTTTCAATGTAAAATGGAAATATCGACTCCCGAGATTATCCACAGTCTCGTAGTTCGAGTACCCCACATGACGATTCAAGAGGAAAAGCGGGCAGGTTACATCACGCTCAAAGAAGCAAGTGAGCGTTTTGGGTACTCTCCCGACTATTTGGGGCAGTTAATTCGTAAAGGCAAAATTGAAGGCAAGCAGGTTTATTCGCATGTCGCATGGGTTACAACGCCTGAAGCCATCGAGGCATATCTCGCGGGTAATGTGCGCAAAAAATCTGGCGTTGCGGAAGTTGCCATTGCTCAGATGGAAGATGGTATGTACTCCGATGTGAATCCCGTCGACCTGCATGACGAAGAAGACGATGATGGCTTTCTTTCTCCACGTGCAACGACGGTGCTCTTGGCGTCTTTCCGCGCATTGTTTGTCGTCGTGATTTTCTTCGCAATGTTTGTGTTCTACGTACTCACGAGCGCATTCGGCAGTGAGCTTCGTGGTAGTCCAAAAGTAGCAAGCGCTGCAGTTGTTTTTGGTACAACGTCCGCGTCGGATATTCAAGATTCATATGACCCCCATGAATAATGAAATCCGCACATCGGTCGTGGATCTCAAGTCAATGAAAACTCTGAAGACACAGAGCCAGCCTAAGCGTGCATTAGGTCACGTTGTGTTGTCCGCGACTCCTCGCCGGTATCCCGCACAAGTGCAAACCCGCGTGTTCGTGAGTGCTACCCCAACCTCAATTGTTCGAAGCGAGGTAGTCCGCGTGACCTTGCTTTCTCCATGGCAGATGATGCTCGCGCGTATTGTCGCGGCAGTGTTGGTGCCGGCAATCCTCCTTCATCCTGTTGCGCGTGTCTACGCAGACGAGGTTGTAGAAACCACTCCTGTAACGATTGAGGAAGCGACACCTCCCGCCGTTGAAGAAAGCATTGCCATCCCCGCAGATGTGGCTGTGCCTGTTGAGGGAGATGCAGTAGTTGAAACAATCCCACAAGAATCTGAAGTGACTCCACCCGCGGAGGCTCAAAATGAGTCTCAGGTTGAAGCACCTGATTCTGAGGCAAGCGCAGGTGCTGACATTCCCCTTGGAGATATCGTTATCGTAGGAGGGAGTGGCGCAGGTTCCTCGGATGTTCCTGTGCTTGAAGCGACATCAACTGATGAGGTGCTCCCGAGCGACACACCGACTTTGGACGACTCCGCATCTTCGACCACTGAGTTCATCAATGATGGCGATGCCACTTCGACGGAGAGCCTCATTGATGATGGTGCGACAACCACCGACGAGGAAATCGCCCCACAGGAAACTGAAGAGGCGCCATATATGAAAAGCGCTGAGGAGATTGCTGAGGATGAACGCCTGAAAGAGAATCGCATGCGTGACCAATTGCGCAAGGAGGTGGAACAAGAGTTCCTCCGGGGATGTGTTTCATTCGAAGCATCAGGATATTATTGCTTGAGCAATGGCGCGCGGAGTCAAACTGCGACGAGTGCGCCAAAGGAAGTTGTCACGGTGGAGTCGAGCGATGGCGTGGGTGGCGACAAGGAAATTTTTGTGGTGAAGAATGGCGAGCGCAAAGCACTGACCGCAAATAATTTCGATGATGCTTTCCCCACACAAGATGCGAGTGGTAAACAATTCGTGTGGCAAGGAATGGAGGGTGGTCGTTGGCAGATATTCACGGGAAGTATTTCTGCGACAGGCACACCCGAAGTCGCGCGTGTGACGAATTCGCGTGAAAGCAATTTCAATCCCAAGATTGATGGAGAGCATATCGTATGGCAGGGATGGGCAAACGAGAATTGGGAAATTTTCCTCGCGACAAAGCGTGACTCCCAATCACCATTTGCAGGTGAGCGTCTCCCCGAAGGGAATGCACTTCTCTCTGTTGGTCCTGAGTGGTCTGTTGAACGACTGACCGATAATTCTGAGCACGACATGTTCCCGTCCTTACATGGCGACATCATTACATGGCAGTCCCATGAGGGTAATGACTGGGTGGTGTATGCATACAGCATTAGTGCGCAAAAACTGACCCAGCTTTCATCGAAGGGGGTGAAGGGAGAGCATCCTCGCTTTGCAATCACTTGGGAAGAGCGCGACGCGGAAGGAAATGCACGGCTTATTGGATACGATCCATCGACGGGAGAAAAAACAGATTTGACGAGCGAAGCACTCAAGCTCCCACAGGCTCCGTATCGTGGAGGCAATGAGACTCCCGAAACACAAAGTGAACCTGCGACATTGCCGACAAATAATGGCTCGAGTACACCTCGCGGAGAAGACGAGGGTGGAGGAGATAACGATGTACTGCCATGAAAAACTTGATGAAACACATTCACCTACTTTGGAAGAAGCGCAGTACACAACCGCTGATGCGATACTTTGGGACACCCATGTTAATTGTGCTGGTCCTCCTTACGAGCATTGGAGGGATGGACGGACTGCGCGCGTTGTTTGCGCCCGCGAAACACGCTGAAGCCGCATATACCGGCAAGCATGTCCGTACCGTTGAATATATATTGGGAAGTGGCGTAGAAACTGGACTCGGGCAAACGGGAACAGACAATGTGGGCACAGGTCGTGCATCAGATGTGAATCTCTACGCGGGCACGTCGTGGAATACGACAAAGGGAAGTGCGGGGACAAAGACGGTCTCCATCGCAGGTAGTGGTATCCGCGTTCTTTCTGCGTATGTGGATGTGACCGCCGCAATTCAAACCGCAGTAAATATATCTGATTTGGAGATTGCACTGGATGTGACGCCGGGTATCTCAGCGGGCACTGATGTTTCCCTCAGTCAGGTTGCACGCAATGGTGCGACACTCTTGTATGTCGAACAATCGGGACTTTCTTCGCCACTCGTCACTGCGAAAGCGGATGTCACATCGCTCCTACAAACACAAACCGACGGAGAGTGGAATACAGGACTGGCGGTTGTGGGCATGCTCTCGCTCACTGGCCCCACGTGGACGAACGCCACCATGAAGCTCATCGTGACCTATGAGCAAAATTACTCCACAGTAGCGCATACGGAACAGAAGACCGTACGCTTCCCACTCCGCTCTACCACCGCAGGGGACTCCGGCACGAAACGTTCGGGATGTACGGCGGGCACCACGTGTTCGTTTACCTACACCCTCGATATTCCCGACCTCGCAGCCGATGCAGATATCGTTGATGCATGGTTTGAGATGTCGTATGTCGACGACGGGGCTATTTCGGCCTCGACCACAATTGGTATCAATGGTGGTGCAGGGGGTGAACATAATGCCCATGAAACCCTTCTCGACGGAATGGAGCGCTTTATCATTTACCGCCCCGCTGTCGGGGCACCCAACCTCACGCCGAATACCACCCAACAACTTGATGTAGTGGTGACGGCAAATGCAGTGGGTGCGCTCGGGGGAGAACTCGTGGTGACCTACAAATATTCAACAGGTGCACCTGTTCAGACTGAGACGGTGCAGTATTGGATAGGGCAAGAGACAGTACTTCCTGGAACGGCCTCCTCATCATTTAATCAACTCGCAACAATCATCAATGGTGGCCTCGATGTGCGCCACGTATG
>JAYSZV010000093.1:0-4618 GCA_043737875.1 Candidatus Lloydbacteria bacterium | reverse complement strand
GATTGCCATTAATGGCGTCTTCGAGGGAGCGGGCATCACGGCCTGCCATGAGGCGGTCAATGCGACGGTCGAGCAAAATAAGCCAGATGACAAGCAGGATGATTGCGCCCCCCAAGAGGAGGATGGTGACAAGAGTTGAGTCCATGATACTCATGATAGCGTAGCTTGGAGAATTTGTAAAAAAGACAAAAGAAGAAATTTATAACAAAAAAGGACGGCGGTGCCGTCCCAATACTTACCCAATTCTTTTAAGCAACTGCGCGAATGAACTGTGCGAATGAGCGGGGATGAGATTTTCTCTCCTTCAGGTGATCCGCTACGTATGCAAAATAGTCTAGCGATTGCTTCATGCCGTCGAGAATCACTTCGGTTGTGGCGAGATAAACATTTCCCGCAGCAGAGTCTTGTTTTTGTAACCAAGGCGTTATTTTGATACTGCTAACTGAATTGGAAAATCCCTCACGACCGAAAGTGTATTTGAGCTCCATCATGAGCGCGCCATTGAGGTGGTTTGTTGGGACCAACAAACAAATTTTTTCTTTCGTGCTCATATCTGAAACAAGGTGTTCCATTTCCGTATCCTTATGTAGGTGCGACTCATTAGAAAGTAACATCTACACACAGCTTGTCAAATAACATAGGAAAGATACACTCATCTATATTATGAAACGTATTTATCTCGACCACGCAGCGGCGACACCAATGCTCCCCGAAGTGCTTTCCGCTATGCATGCATCTGCAAGTGGTGACTTTGGCAATCCATCCTCCATCCATAAGGAAGGGGTGTCTGCAAAAAAATCTCTAGAAGTAGCTAGGGGGTCCATTGCGGAGACACTTGGTGTACGCGCTGACGAAATAGTCTTTATTGGTAGCGCTACAGAGTCCTGCAATCTCGCGCTCATCGGGGCTGTACGAGGGTGGAAGAAAGCACACGAAGGGAAGACCCCGCACGTTATCGTGAGTGCGATAGAGCATGATGCGGTACTCGCACCTGCGCGCATGCTCGAAGCGGAGGGAGCTCTCCTCACCATCCTCCCCGTCGACCAATATGGCATCGTTGATATGAGTGCATTAGTAAGCGTAATCACCAAAGACACCGTCATTATTTCGATTGGATACGCCAATAATGAAATAGGCACAATTCAACCAATAAGAGAAATAACGGGTGCAGTACGTAATTGGAAAAAAGACGTGCGGGGTACGTCGCGCGATGTGAAGCCGAGTGGTGACGACATATACCCCCTCGTCCATACCGATGCATGCCAAGCGACCAATTATTGCGATATACGACTCCCGCAACTTGGAGTCGACATGCTCACGATGAACGCCGCCAAAATCTATGGGCCAAAAGGAATAGCACTACTTGCGCTCCGTAGAGACATTCCCATTGAGCCTGTTGTGGTGGGTGGAGGGCAGGAGGGTGGATTGCGTGCGGGTACAGAAAATCTTCCACTCATCGTGGGATTTAATCAAGCACTTACACATGCGGTCGCATCACGTGAGGTTGAATCAGCGCGACTCACAGACCTGCGCGACGCGCTAATTAGCGGACTCAGCAGTATCGATGGAGTATGCATTAACGGAAGTGTCACTTCGCGCCTTCCGAACAATGTCAATTTTTCCCTAAAGGATGCCGACCACGAATTTTTAGTACTCGCGCTTGATGCAAAAGATATTTCTGTTTCGACGAAGAGCGCATGCAATGAGACAGATGCGGATACTTCCCACGTGCTTTCGGCATTGGTGGAGGGAGGGCGCAATGGGGGCACAAGTGGCATACGCGTCACACTGGGGCGCAATACTACGAAAGAAGACATAGAGACATTCCTCTCTGTACTCCACGAAATTATCGATAATCTCATTGTCTCAGTCAAATAAGGAGTGTATTATTGAAGATATATGTCATGGGCGCTTGTCATTATGTGGGCGATTGGAGTAACGAGTTTTACGTTACTCGGCAGTCTCTATGCACGGCGTTATGAACGCTCTGACTTACTCGTCGGACTCTATGTTGCATTCGTGCTCACAGCTCAGATGCTTGCGACGAAAATGGCCGTATTTGATTTGGGCCTTGGGCACTTCACGGCACCAGCGGGTGTGCTCGTCTTTTCGGTCACTTTTTTGTTGACCGATATCGTCAATGAGCGTTTTGGGCGAAAAGAAGTCCAACGCATGATTTTCATCGCATTCATTTCGCAAATCGCTATGACCTTTTTCTTATGGCTGGGTACTCAGTTTCAGGCAGATCCACTCTGGAGCGAGCAGGGAAAACAGTGGGACGCACTATTCATGATGGTTCCTCAGATATCAATTGCGTCATGGATTGCATTCTACATTTCAGAGAATGTCGATGCCTTTATTTATGATTGGTTCAAAAAGCGGACGAACGGAAAGCACCTCTGGCTTCGAAACGCGGTCTCAACACTTCCTGCTCTCGCGCTCGACAGTATTATCTTCATTCCTATCGCATTTTTTGGCGCCCCCGTAGCGCTTTTGCTGGTGGCCATCCAAGGTCAAATCGCCCTTAAGTGGCTTGTGGGTGTTATTAACATTCCGTTCATGTACCTCAATCATGCTATCCTCACGAGGGGCAAAAGCTCCCTCGACGAAGCGGTGTGGAAAAACATGACCCCAGAGTAAAAAACAGAATACAAGTGCTATACTCCTCTCTATAAATAGGCGTTAATCTTAATCAACAAATTATTTCATATGTACACCGCACAAAAATTTGACTCACTTATTGGCACACCCGGATTTAGTGACACACTGCTCACCAATCACTTTGGTTTATACGAAGGGTATGTCAAAAACACAAACGCGCTCGACGAGAAGCTCACTGCGCTCGCGAAAGAGGAGAAGTTTGGCACTCCTGAATACAACGAATTGAAACGCAGGTTTGGATGGGAGTGGAATGGCATGAAGCTTCATGAATTATATTTTGGCAACATGAAAAATGGTGGGGTAGCGCAAAACGCAACACACGCACTTACCGAGAAAATAGTAGCCAGCTTTGGGAGTGTTGAGGACTGGGCAAAAGATTTCAAAGCAACGGGTTCACTTCGTGGAATCGGGTGGGCAATACTTGCCTATGATCGCGATGCCAACAGACTATTTAATGTATGGATCAATGAACATGATGTAGGGCACCTCTCAGGTGCTACGCCCCTCCTGATTATGGATGTGTTCGAACATGCATTCATGCTCGACTACGGAGTGAAGCGCGCCGACTACATCGAAGCTTTTTGGAAGGCGATTGATTGGAGCGCCGTTGAGCAAAGACTTGGGTAGACTGGGTGCGTATCGATTGACAAAAATAACCTTCTTGATAGTTTCAAGAAGGTTTTTGTTCGACGACATGAAGGAATGATAATGGTTCGATTGCTCTCTATATTCGTGCTTGCCGCCAGTGCACTCACTGCTCACGCAACGGAAACAGTGGTGCTTTGCAAAAACTACGTTGATCCCGCCTCAAGAATTGCATATGACGAATCCATCCAAAGTCTAATGGAGCGGGGGTATACGTTGAATCAAGTTGGAAAAACGATTAAAAAGTCCACGAAGATTTTTGTCGGTACCGGACTACGTCTTGGCATGGGACCCGAGGGTGCGCGTGTGATTGTCTTGGACACTGTTCCTGGTACCCCCGCTGCTCGAACCGAAATGTTTGGTGGGCACTCATATTACTCATATGTTGTGAGGTCAATTAACGGCATTTCGTCAATTGATATGGATGTGGACGAAGCAGTCAAATTGATTCTTGGAAACAAAAAGGCAAGAACTGGAGTGACGCTCATATTGGCTCGTCACAACACAACCCACGGTGAAGGTAGGGAATACACACGTTATATCGAGCGACAATCTTACATCATCCCTGGTCAAACAGAGTGCTTGAAGTTTGAGCTTACGAAATAGTGACACAAAAGACCCCTCAATAGGGGTCTTTTTTATACACACCACACCATGTGCGGGATTTCTCAATCGGTATGCTAAAATAGAATTCATGGAAGAGCTCAACAATCGACAAATCGTACTTCTCACAATGCTCATGTCTTTCGTGGTATCAATTGCTACAGGCATCATGACGGTGGCAATGCTCGAGGAGGCACCCCCTACGCTCACGCAAACGGTCAACCGCGTAGTGGAGCGCACGATTGAACGGGTTGTTACCGGTTCTTCGACACCAGAGAAACAAGTGCCCGCACCTGTGACTACGGTGACAAAAGAAGTCACCGTGTTTGCAAAGGAAGACGACCTTATTATTTCGGCAGTAGAAAAGAATCAACTGCGTATCGCCACAATATTCAGCACTGTGCAGGCCACAAGCACCGAACCACTTGCAGTTGGATTCGTTGTATCGCGAGACGGTGTAGTCATCGCAGATCGTGCGAGTATCGTCACTGAGTTTGGATTGCGTGAAAGCTATAAAATTATGATTGGAGAAAAGTCGTACACTGCCAAACCAATCAAAATGAAGCCAGAAGTGACGGCGAGTACCCCTGTGGCGCTCCTTAAGATTAGTGACATGAAAGAAGGGGACACACTCCCCGCAGTAACCTTCGGACGACAGGTAGACCCAAAGATTGCACAAACCATTATCGCACTCGGTGGGAGTGACGGA
>JAYSZV010000092.1:0-1871 GCA_043737875.1 Candidatus Lloydbacteria bacterium | reverse complement strand
AAGCGACGGACTTCAAAGACTACGTCCACGACTGGATGTCGAACGAAGAATTCGTTGCGGAGTAGTAAATTGTCAAGGTTAAACCTTGACAATTTTTGTTTGGGGCGTGTTTTTATGTTGAATGTCTTATGCAAATGACTTTACAGCAGTTTCGAAATCCTCGGGGTATGGGGCGGTGATTTCTTTGGAGTGACCTAGGTAGGAAAATTTAATTTTGTATGCGTGGAGAGCGAGTCGCGCAAACCCGAGTGCCTTCCCCCGCTCGGGTGCATACCTTGTGTCTACGATAATGGGGTGCCCGAGCGCGTTCATGTGCACACGCAACTGGTGCGTACGTCCTGTTTTTGGGCGAAGTTCGACTAATGTAAATCCACTGTAGTCTCCGAGCACGTGGTATTCGGTTATTGCAGGGCGGAGCGTTCCTCGTGCGATGGGCGCAACTGCCCACTGTCGAAAGTCGACGCGGCTACGCCCGATGGGCAGTTCGATGACCCCGTCTTTTTCGGGCATAGTACCCCACACGATAGCGTGATACGTTTTGTCGGTTTTGCGTTCGATGAATTGGCGCTGTAGATCAAGAAATGTATCTCCGTCTTTTGCTATCAAGAGTACTCCTGAGGTATCCCTATCAAGGCGATGGACGATCCCCCATCGCTTTTCATATCTTCCTGAATCGAGCGTGTGGAGCCCTCCCACCTCTTCGAGTGTAGGGTAATTTGCCTTGACCCAGTCTACGAGGGATGGCTCCTCTGTTCTGCCGTCCGAGTGCACGACAAGACCGGCTGGCTTATTGATAGCAATGATATGCGCATCTTCAAATAAAATGGTGGGAGCTGATTGACTCACGATATGCTACAGGGTAACGTAGTTTCAGAAGTTTTGAAAGTTTGAAGGAAACGCAGTGCGTAAAAAACAAATCACAAAAAATGTTCCTCGTATGAGTGTCGCCAATCCACACCGACATCTCACAAGGGCGGACATAGAAAACATTCCACTAAAAAAACGTATTGAAATGCTGGATGAAGCCGCACCGTGGCTGATGAAACCTCCGAAACTTCGGAAACTTATACGACTTGCAGTACAAAAAGCGCACGGGGAAAAAATTGCCTCTGCACTTGATACGCTTTTAGGATTAGTGGATACGCTCTACGATCTCGAACAACAAGAAGGCGCACACCACCCCGGCTTAGTCGAAAGGCAAAAAAGCGGAGCAATTCGTCGAGAATTAATCGAGGTGCAAGAAAAAATCTCTCTGCAATGGAAAGGGCTCTACATGCTTGTGTAGTTCATCTCTAAAAATCGACACCACACTTGTGGTGTTTTTTATTTTCTTCTCCGTCTTGTATAAATAAAACCGACACGTGGTGTCGGTTTGGGTGGTAACTATGAGCAGGTGAGCGCAAAAAACTTCGCTGCCTTCTCCCACGCTTCTCGGAGGGCACTTCGTACTGCATCGCAACCGCAATCCATTTTTTTTCGCAAATGAAACGTCTTGTGACCCTTGGTGCCCGGACTCACCATGCAAATCTTTTGTTCAGATTGCCCTGTTACTCTTGGTAAGGCGTAAACAGCTTCCGTAACCGACATCTTGCCTTCTCTCATGAGTGTAACATTCTCTATTTTTGCCTCGTGATGACCACGTTGTACTGCTTTGATTCCTTCGGGGTATTCTCTTTCACACTCTGTGCATGAGCCTCCATTGTCGAGCACACACGAGCCACAGCACGGGCAAGACAAACCTGGAATAATCATAGGGTACTCCTTTATGTTCTCCACGCACACTACCGTTTCATCGGCGGGCGTCAATAGTTCACAATATCATTTGCCCATTCGACGTTCGCGCTCTGCAAACGTATTGAGGATTTGTAAAA
>JAYSZV010000091.1:0-1879 GCA_043737875.1 Candidatus Lloydbacteria bacterium | reverse complement strand
TCATGGAAGGAAAGGCCGCACTCTTCAAGCATTTTGCGGGCGTCGACGCCTTTCCGATAGTACTCAACACACAAGATACTGAGGAGATTATTGCAACGGTGAAAGCGATTGCACCGGGATTTGGCGGTATTAACCTCGAAGACATCGCCGCACCTCGCTGTTTTGAAATTGAAGAGCGACTGCGCGCAGAACTCTCCATTCCCGTCTTTCACGACGATCAACACGGCACCGCAATTGTGGTCACGGCCGCACTCTATAATGCACTGCGTGTCGTGAAGAAAGATATGAGACGCGCACGCGTTGTAATAAACGGGGCAGGCGCAGCAGCCGTCGCGACCTATCGCATGCTTTTGCGCGCAGGCATCATGCGGGGAAATATCATCATGCTCGACAGTAAGGGCATACTCCACAGAGAGCGTGGGGGGATTCGGGGGTACAAGCAGGCGATTGCTCATGAAACAAACAGAGAGGGGAGAAAGGGAGATCTTGAGACTGCGATTATTGGTGCAGATGTGTTTATCGGGACATCGGTGGCAAACGTACTGACGAAGGAGATGGTCATGTGCATGTCTGACGAGCCTATTGTGTTTGCGATGGCAAACCCAAACCCAGAGATTGCCTATGACGTCGCCATAAAAACAAAAATTGCGGTGTTCGGTACGGGTAGGTCTGATTACCCCAACCAAATCAACAATCTTCTCGCATTCCCAGGGATTTTCCGCGGCGCACTCGACGCAGGAGCACTGGAGATTAATGAAGAAATGAAGCTTGCGGCTGCACAGGCAATAGCGAAACTCGTAAGCGCGAAAGACTTAAGCAGGACGCATATCATCCCCAAGCCATTCGATCCCCGTGTTGCCAAGGTGGTGGCGCGCGCAGTGAAAGACGCATGGAAGGGACGTAGGAAGTAGCCCACACCGAACGCTACCGACACGCATTTCTCATGGTAAAATTGAGCAATGCAAAAAGAAGATTGGTTGCGCATCGGACGGCTGATTGGATTGGTGTATATGCCAATCATTATTTTCGTCATTGGCGTTTTTTTTCTTGTACTCTATCAATCCTCAGAAATAGAAGAGGCAAAACAAGAAATAGGGAATAGAGAAACCCCCGCACCCCCTTTGGATAAGGGTGTACCGGAAGTGCAGTAAACCACATGCGCGACAAAGCCAATATATAACATAATTGCAATAGTTTTGCATTTAGGGTATATTGAATGCAATGCATAAGGACACTTCTCAGTTTGCCAGTCTTTTGCGCGATGCGGGACTTAAAGCCACGCGCCAGCGCCTCGACTTACTGGAAGTGCTTTCGAAAGAAAAGCGCCCACTTTCGGTTGCCGAACTGAAAGACAAGATTCCTTCTGTAGACCAAGTGACCATATATCGGTCACTTGAGGTAATGTGTGCGCAATATATAGTACGAAAAGTAGATATGCGAGGCACGGCAGTGCATTACGAGCTCCTCGCTACCCGTAAACATCATCATCATGTGCTATGCAGTATTTGCGGGATGATAGAGGATGTCGATGCCTGCTTACCGAAAGACTTGGCACAACGCGTACTACAGAAAACAAAGAATTTTTCTGAAATAAATGCGCACACACTCGAATTTACAGGGCGCTGTAAGCAATGCACTCAATAATATAAATATATTCATATGGTAATTCTCATCGCATTCGCAACATTTGTGTCGACATTACTGGGGGGACTCTTTGCACTCAGATTTAAGGACAAGCTTCATCTTGTACTCGGCTTCAGTGCAGGAGCGGTAATAAGTGTGGCGTTTTTCGACCTTATGCCCGAGTCCATAGAACTCGGTGCAGAGTTTTATGATCCCGCGACAATGCTTCAATTTACCGCAGTGGGATTTTTGGTGT
>JAYSZV010000090.1:0-4657 GCA_043737875.1 Candidatus Lloydbacteria bacterium | reverse complement strand
TGCCGCTTCTTCGTGAGTTTCAGCTTCTACGATGGTATACGCACCCATCTCATTTTTGGTGTCGGTTATCCCTCCTTTGTCTATCCGTTTTGTTTTACCAAGTGGGGCACCTTGGTCGACAACTGATTCGGCATTGGCGTTCATCCACTCTCCCCACATCCTCATTCCCTCCTGCTCTTTTTCTTTTCTTATCTCGTCGGGGATAGCTTTCCAAGCATCGAGCGCGGCCCCTGACCCAACATATATGGCTAAGAATTTTTTCATATTTTATTTAAAAGTTAGTTATACTAATTCAACGACACAACAAGGAAGATTACTCACTTCTCTATAATAACCCTATTCCTTTTACATGAGGATAGGATTAGGGAGACGTTCCCAATGCCAACTTCTCCAAAATTTCACTATATTTTACTATTCTCGAATAAGTACCACTAGCAGGACATCACGGGAGCGACTATACTTAACGGGAGAAGAAAATTTATTGATTATATAAAAATATGGAAACAAAAAATGTTGTTATTGCGATTGTCGCGCTTTTAGTAGTCGCTGGAGCATACGTCCTCGTATTCGCCCCAAAGGACACTACTGTGCTTGATACAACTACTCCGCTCACAACCACAGGCGCACAGGAAACTTCACTCCCCGCAGAAACACCAGTCACGACGACAACGACACAAACGGTGAATAGCAAAGTGTTCACAATGAATTCTTGGATGGATAATGTGGGCGGGAAAATGGCTGCACATTTTTCAATCAAAGAGATGGTGGTCAAAAAAGGAGACAAGGTAACAATCAAGATAACGAACACTGCGGGTGATCATGATTTTGTCATCGATGCCTACGGTATCAAAACAGAGACTCCCCTCAATAAGGAGACTATCGTCGAATTTACTGCGGACAAGGTAGGTACATTTGAGTACTACTGCAGCAAGTACAGCCATCGCCTCATCGGGCAGGTAGGCACACTCCGCGTAACGGAATAGCGAATATTCACAGTGAAGAAAAATACCCCATGGTGGGGTATTTTTTTATATGTCTATTTGAGAATTAGAGAAAGAGTAAGTCACGTCCCGCGTCGTCCGCATCAGTCCCCAGTCTTTTGTGCTTAAGTGCGTTCTGCGTGGAAGCTAAGTAGACAACACGTTTCCCGAATTTTTCCTCGAGGACGTCTATTTGTTTGTGAATCTTGTCGAACTTATCAGCTTCTTTTGAATCCCCAAATAAGTCTGCTTGTGCAGTATAGTTGCGAAACAGCTCATGGAGCGTAACTCCTGCGGTGCGGTATAAGACGCCCTCGGTGTGCATATCGAGAAACATATTGTGTGCATATCCATTTATTATCTCGGGTGAATTTGAGGGGATGAGGAGTGTTGCGGTGCGACTGACATATTTGAAATTCTGAGTTTTGAGAAATATTGAGAATTTTTTAGGCACCTGATTGTAATGTCGTGCTTTCGCACATGCATCTTCAATATGCTTTGAAAGTTGCCCCCACAGAAATGTTTTGTCATTTGTTATGGGGTGAAACGTGCGAGTTTTTTGCATCGACCCGAAACTACTTTTTTGCACAACGTCGACGGTCAAGATGGGGGTGCCATTCAACTCTGCCCAAATTACCTGATAGGGTTTGGGAAAATACTCCTTTACCCATGGCCCTTCTTTGGTACTAAAATCCTGAGCAGTGAGGACGCCCTTTCGCATCAGTTTGTCTCCCGTTTTTTTACCAATCCCCCATACCTTATGAATAGGGACCTTGGATAGAAATTCTCCAATATTAGGGCGGTCAATAATTGTAAGCCCGTTTGGCTTGACCCAATTGGACGCAACTTTTGCCAACACTTTTGTCGGGGCCAATCCAATCGACACCGATATTCCCAGCTCCTCATTAATTTCTTTTTTTATTTTTTCCGCGAGTTGTCGATAGGTCATCTTCAGCGTGCGGTCGAGTCCCGTCAGGTCAGCAAAACATTCATCGATACTGTACTCCTCGACGCCATACGCATACCGTCCGACGATTGCGAACATTTTGTCCGAGTATTCCACGTAGGACTTGTAGTCCCCAGGCAGTATGAGTACGTTTGGGAATTGTTTCTTTATTTGAAATACCGGCATTCCGCGGGTGACCCCAAGTGCCTTTGCTTCATACGAAAGCGCAGTGGCTATCCCCCGCTCCTCTCCCGTGATGACGGGCAGTCCCTTTAATTTCGGATTCTTGGCAATTTCCACGCCCACAAAAAAAGCATCCCCATCTACGTGGAAAATCGCCTTTTCGGCTCCAAATTTCGACTTATTAAACAAAGAGGAGTCGCTCAACTCCTTCCCTAACTCATTCATTCTGGGATTATAGCAGACAGGCGCGTGAAGTTTTGGGGCTACTCACTCCCGATGCCAGCGTGTCGCATTTAATTAAACAAATACAAGTATTTTTGATACCCCTGGCTTTTCAGCTCTACTTTTGGAACAAACAGGAGTGACGCGGAGTTCGCGCAGAATCTGCGTCCACCTTCTTCAATAGGACCGTCATTAAACACGTGCCCCACATGCCCCGCGTCGCTTCGTACCTCGGTACGGGTTGTCGATAAAGAGTTATCCTCATGAAGGGTCACAGAGTCGTCGTCAATCGTTCTCCAGAAACTTGGACAACCAGTCCCTGAGTCATACTTATGAGTACTGGAAAAAAGAGGTTCTTTCGTTATGATGTCGACATAAATCCCCTCTGCTTTATTGTCCCAGTATTTATTTTTAAATGGCGATTCTGTGCCGCTTTCTGCCACAACGTGATATGCGAGCGGATCAAGATTCTTAAACATTTCGTCCATCTCCGCTTCCGCGTAGCTATTGTCTCTCTATTTTTCTATTTACAGGGTTGTTTGTTCTGTTTCAAGAAATTTTATAGCTGCATCTTTTGCCCATGTATCTTCAACAAAACCAGCTCTTCCGGAACCTTTTTTATATTGCTCATAATGATCCGAAGCTTTTTTGTAGTAGTCTTGATGATAGTCTTCCGCCTTGAAGAAATCGCTAAATGACAATACCTCGGTTACTATCGGCTTCACGAAAAGACCACTCTCTACTAACCGTTTCTTAGAATCAAGTACAACCTCTTTTTGAGCATCAGAGTGATAATAGATTGCTGTCGTGTACTGGAATCCCTTATCGGCAAATTGCCCCAACGTATTCGTGGGGTCGATGTGTGACCAATATATATCGAGTATTTCTTCAGTAGAGATAACGCTAGGATCGTATGTGACTTGTACCGCTTCGCGATGAGCGGTGTTTCCTTTTGAAACCCTTACATAGGAAGCGTCTTCCTGACTGCCACCCGCATACCCTGAAACTGCATCGATAACGCCAGGTTGTTCTTGAAAATATGCTTCAGTGCACCAGAAACATCCGCCCGCCAACGTGATTGTTTGGTAATCCTGAGTAGGCATACTATTTTTCTCTACAGAAGTTTCTTGCTTCGGATTCTTTGGTGCAAATTTTTCAATCAGTTTATCTTCGAGCTGAATCGTTGCTCCATAGCCTGAATCGAGAATCAGTATTTGTATTTTTTTGTCATACCCAGTGAGAATAAGAATACCCACAACCACAATGAGGACGCCGAGCACTTGCTTTATTCTTCCCGTCGTTTGTATATGCTCACTAACTTTGTTTACGATTCTTTGTCCAAAATATGCAACAAGAAGTAGTGTTACAACTAGTCCAAAAGTAAATCCAAAAAGATAGATGAGTCCGACAAAGAAGCTGGCAGGCAATATCGTTGCAATGATAAACAGGTAGGTCGGAGAGCACGTCGTAAATACGGGACCGAGAGCGAGGCCTACGAGCATATCACCTTTGTAGCTTTTCTTTTGGTGCCCAGCTCCAACAGCTTTATTACTTACCATGCTAAGCTTTTGAACAAATGGCACTTTAGTCCAAATCGATGGAAATGCAATTGCCAAACCAACGAAGATGAGAATTACTCCTGAAAAACTACTCCAAAATATCTGAGGAATAGAAATAAATAGCGTTGTCGCCTTAAGCAAGAGCGTGAATACAATCACCGATATCGAAAGTGAACCGATTACGATGATTGCACGTTTTGATATCCTTCGCTCCGCAGTCTCTGAAGCACCGATGACAACGGGGAGCAATGGTAATATACACGGCGCTGCAACCGTAAATATTCCAGCGAGAATTGCAATAAGAAAGAAAATCATACTACATTATTTGAGCGAGGAGACTTTCAAGACTTGGGCTACCAGTCCATTTCTTAATCAATTTTCCGTCCTTATCAACTTGAACTAATGTGTGCTGATAAGTCACCCCGTATTTTTTCTTCAGTTCAGTCTCCTTGTCGTAGTCAGCCTTTAAGATAGTCACGCCCACAGGAATAGACTTGAGATTACTTTCAATGCTTGCATTAAGCCCACGACAAGACGGACACCAGGAAGCCGCGAAAAAGAGCACAACATCGCCCGCTTCTGCTCGCGCAAGTTTTTCGGCACTGTATGCCTCGTATGAACCGACTTTCATTATGACGTCGCTTTTCTCTATTGAACTCGTTTCATCTTTTTTCATCATACTGTCGGTTTCGGTTGCACTACTTTTCATCATCGCCACTTTCTCTTCCAAAGCCCTTTTCTCTATCATCGCTTTTTCCTCAGCCATC
>JAYSZV010000089.1:0-1893 GCA_043737875.1 Candidatus Lloydbacteria bacterium | reverse complement strand
GAAAATTTTGTTCGCCTGTTCAACCGTCTTTGAGAGTGCAGTCACCACATATCCCTTCTTCACAATTTCCGCTTGGGTAACATCGAGGAAATCCGACTTGGTGATACGCACCTGTACTTTGTCGTATGCTTTGACCTGAATGTGGCTTTGCACTTCGGAAAGCGGAATTATCGCAGCGATAAAATTATCTTCATTGGTGACTGCGGACACTTTATATGACTTATCAATAGCAATCTGCTCTGACTCATCAGTCCCCTCCTTCAATATAAAGACGCGGAATGTGACGAGCTTACCAATCGCATCCTTGGGCTCCTTAATCGCAAACAGCTTCAGCACTGCTTTCGTAAGAATCACACTATCTTTATCCTTGGCTTCATTGCCGTCCTTAAAGAGATCTCCAACAACTGCGGTGGCGCCAGAATAACGAAAAAATGCAGGCTCAGCGCCTTGCAAGAATGCATTCCCAGAAAGTCCGTCGATGGTGATGAGGGCCGGAAGTGAAGCGAGTGGGGAAACATCTTTTACGTTCGGGAGCACTTCAAATTCTTTTACGGAACGATCAGTAAGCTGGACGACACGTGATGGCGGGTTGTTAACCGAAAGTGAGAGCAAAGTTTCACCGAAGACGATTTGTTCAAGAATAATATTCTGAAGTCCAAACCCAAGTCCTACGAGCGTCACCACGGCACCTGTTCCGACGCCCATGCCCGCGATGGTGAGCCACGTACGAGCAGGGTTCGTCTTGAACGCACGTGTCGAAAGCATGGCGACGTCTTGGATGCGCATATCACTCTATTATAGAAGAGAAGTTCCATTGCGGGAAGCAGGCATAACGATTGTGTATACAAAAAACCAGCAACATCGTTGCTGGTAGGAAGGAGGCCTTTATGCAGGAACTCCAGATAAAGTGAAGATACGTTTTAAACAATCAACTGCATGGGCAACGGAATCGGCGTGTACGAAGTCCTCGCCATGCGTTGTTTTTTCATTTACGAAAAGTACTGCGAGTTTTTTCTGAAGCGAGGGCGAACATTGTGACCAAGAAATTTCAATCACGCGCTTGCGCCAACCAATCTGAAAAACAAAATGATTTACTGTTACCAAGAACCAAGGCCCTCTATACGACTCGGAGCCGTATTCATTTCGTATGCTTTCCATGGCGTACTTAGTAATTCCTGCAGATGACAGCAACTGACGAAACTCTCGCTCCGTTTCCAACTTCATATGTTGGGTATGGCACTCGGAGTGGAAGAATTTATGGATTCTGAAATACACTGAGTCACCCGTGGTAATGATGGTTGCATCACTTACGCCCTCATCAACCCCAATCCATCCATAACTATTGACCACTTGGCTACGCGCCCACTCCGTTTTCGCGTTTATGTCTGCGAGATTGAGATCAATATGGCGATCATTGCGCAAGAGCGTATCAGGGCACATGCGAAACATTCCATCAGTTCGAATTTCGTAAGCATTTCTCATATCACCGAGTGTTTTTCCAACAAACTCCGTGAGAGGGATTTCCTGTTCCTCTTGCTGTACTTTTGTATCGTACACATTTTCAATTGCCCACGGCTTACTGCAATGCGCACACGTAAGTTGAGGTGTGGGGACCTGACGAGCACCGATTGAGTGTGAGACGCATGTATCAATGCGCGAATCACTTGTTTGGCATTCCACAAGATAGTCGTGAAACTCCTCTTGCGTCGCAACGGGCATCAGTACGCGGAAACGCTCTGGTAGCGGGTCTACCGTTGCGCGCATAGTGTTGCCACAACTATCAAACCGGAATCGTCCACCAAAAATGTAGAAATCAGAAAGTCGTTCCCTGCGTTCATAACCAGCAATGTGACGTTCACGAATTAATCGATGTAGTCCCACAAGTGTCTTGAT
>JAYSZV010000088.1:0-1897 GCA_043737875.1 Candidatus Lloydbacteria bacterium | reverse complement strand
CGCTATTCATGATGTGGCCTAACGTTTTTTCGAATGACTCTGGGTTTTCACGCTGTCGAGAAAGCAACTCGGCGCTCATGCGCGCGGACGAGAGTGGATTACGGAGGTCATGAGAGAGGGTGGCAACAAATCGCTCGCGAATTTCGCGCTCCTGTTCAAGACTCTTGATGGTATTCTCCAGCTGTAACTTGTTCTCCTCCAATGCCCATCGCGACAAGACTCTGTCGGTAACATCAATGGCAATATCGAACACTCCATAGGGTTCACCGCTTGCATCATTTATCCGCAGATAGTTATAGTCATAATAGTGGTCATGCAGCAGGCCGTCACTATTGTGTTTTATTTGTGCATGCTCCTCATGACCAACATACGGTACTCCAGTTTTAAAAACCTGATTGAGGAGCGCGGGGAACACCTGACCCTCAAGTTCGGGTATCGCTTCCACGATTGGTAGTCCGACAAGTGCACGCCCTGCAAATATTTCTTGAAATGCTGGATTGACGTTTTCGAATATCATTTCTTTCCCCCTCCAGAGGGCGAGAGCGACTGGTGAGTCTTGAAAAATTGTTTCAAATTTGTGACGCTCCACTGCGAGTGCTTCTGCCATTTCTTCTGCTTTCTTTCGCGAGACGACCTCATCAGTGATATCTTGATGCACTGCCGTCACTCCCTTAATGTGGCCTTGCGTATCACGTGATGGATAATAGTGCACATTCAACCAATGATCTTTGAGTATCCCCCGTTCATCCGGAATACGAAGAAAGAGCTCCTTCCCAATGTACGGCGTTCCCGTTTGATACACTTTATCGAGGAGGGGAATAAATGTGCCCACTTCTTCATTGCTAAATGCCTCCATTACTGTCTTTCCGAGAACTTTTCTCGCGACCATCCGCTCATAAGGGGGATTCGCGAGTACGTATCGGTGATCAGGGCCACTCAGTACGACCATAGGAATAGTCGCCTGCATGAAAAAATCCCGAAACTCCTCTTCTATGTGTTTTGCGTGAAGTTCTATCTCTTTTCGTTCGGTGATATCAGCAACAAGACCAACGAGGATCGATGGCTTGCCTGCTTCATCGTATTTGGTTCGACCCCTCCCTTCTAACCATCGCACTACTCCATCGGGACGGACGGTACGGTACTGATGCACAAATGGTACGTGACTTTTTATACTCTCAAACATCAGGCGGCTCAATTCATCCTTGTCATCTGGATGCACCGTCTCTGCAATTGCACGAGTGAGATCGCTTGAGAGATCTTTTAATCCAAGGATTTCCAACAACGCGGGAGTGCTGGTAATCTTCTGCGTCGACAAATCAATTTGCCAAGTCCCCACATACCCCGCCTCGAGTGCCATATTGAGGTGGAGCTCAGTTTGACCCTCTGCATCATTTACACTACTCAAGCTATCCACGCCTCCTCCTCCATTATTGGATATTGCATCGGTGTCTGCAGTTTGGTCAATTTTTTCCATAAGTAAACATCAGGATAGCATGAAAGATGAAAAATTACATGCATTTGCAACTATTTCATTACGCATAATTTATTATCATGCGCATTCTTGATGAAATTTTACAAAGGAATTTAGTAAATCACGCAGTGTTTACTTATTAAAGGCATGTGGTGCGCATAATGGTATGAGCACTTTTTTTGACAGGCTTTCGAACCGCGCGCTATGCATTCTCGGGTTGCGTGCGTGCATCGCGAAGGAGTTTGACGCGGAAAATGGTACCACGCTCTTCCTCACTTTCCGCAATAGCAGTTCCCCCGTGTGCCTCGGCAATACCGCGCACAATAGTGAGGCCGATACCCCACCCAGCGTATCCTTGTACGCGCGCCCTCTTTTGGCGACGAAAATAATTAAAAATTGTTTCCAATTCTTCTTTCGGAATCACTG
>JAYSZV010000087.1:0-4719 GCA_043737875.1 Candidatus Lloydbacteria bacterium | reverse complement strand
CGAACCCGCAATGTTTTTTCCTACAAAAATCAGAAGAGATAAGTAGGCGTTTAGTATAGCCAATTTAGTCTTTTTTTCAAGTAATGGGGCGCTTCCCTGCTATTTATTATCATCAGTATCCGTTACACTGTATATATCATGGATGCATCCAGCTGGTACCAAGAATTACTCAAACCGAGCTTCGCACCACCCTCGTGGGTGTTTGGTCCTGTGTGGAGTGTGCTCTATCTCATAATCATTGGAACGTTTGGCTATGTCGTGTATCTTTTTTGGCTGAAGCGGATTCCATTCATCGTCCTTCTCCCCTTTCTCCTCAATATTTTCTTTAACGTTATTTTTACACCCATCCAATTTGGGTGGCGCAATCTCCCGCTTGCGGCACTCGACATCGTTCTTGTCCTCCTCACACTCGTGTGGGCAATGTGGGCGATATTTCCTTACGCGCGATTCGTCACGTATCTCAATATCCCCTATCTCCTTTGGGTTGCATTCGCTACGGTACTCCAGTGCACCATCACGTGGATGAATCGCTAACTCGCAAAAATAAAAAATCCCCACACGTTATGTGTGGGGATTTGTTTGTTACCTTAACTCTTCTTTAATCTACTTGGGGGATCCTGCGCCCTTTTCGGCACTTCTTCCGCACGCCCAAATGGCGAGCATGGGGAAGATGAATCCGATGACTGTCGACAGGATGAGGAGCGTACCCAAATCGCCGTAGTTGGCGGGGGTTACGAGCACGCTCGTCACTGGGTCGCGGACCTCACGCGTCACCACAAAAATTTGGTTGAGGTATTTTGTGGAGAGCGTTGATGCCGAGAGTGCAAGATTGGTGAACGACGCCATAACGGCAAAGAAGGTTGCCTTCAATTGCTCGGGAGCCGAGTTTGCAATCCATGCCAGCATGGGAATCATCGCAACTTGCCCGAGTGGCGACGAAATTGCGGTATCCACAATAGCGAGAAATCGTGCATCGACTATCCCACCCGTCATACCGGCAGTCCAATTATGGAGTCCATAAAACATGCCGATAGTGGGGAGCGATAACAGTGTCCCCGCAATCGTGAGAAAGCCCAAGATGTACGCCATCGAGCGCTCCGCCATGAATCGCTTGAAGCCCAGCATTCCGAAAAACACAATCGTGCTCCCAATAAACGACAGCTTTGCAAAAAACTCTTGATCAAAGCGGAGTTCATCGATCTGCCACCACTCTATCCCCGGACCAACGCCGGGCATCGCACGATACACAAAGATGAGTATTGCGGTTGCGACGAGGGTCTTTCGCCCGCCTGGACTAATCTCTTGTAAGAGTTGTCGCATGAGAAAGAGAATAATCACAAGAGATGCGAGGAAGACAATTTCTTGCCCACCAGCGACCTTGCTTAGTCCAACCGTGATTGCCACCACCGCGAATGCGAGTCCTCCACCGAGAAGGACCCAATTGGCGGGTGGTGACTCTCCGTGCACGTTCAGAAGCGACTTGGCAACGGCTTTGGTGTGTCCGCGCTTCATGAGCTTCTGTATGTCGTTCCACCGAAATACTAGCGCAAGTATAACCCCCAACATCGAAATGAATGGGATAGTGAGTGCGAGTTGGTAGACAAAAAGGTATGCCTCAGCTTTTTTCACTGTCGAGAGCTCACCCACGCCCGCCATTAAGTAGATATTGATGACGGAAACCAAAATGCCTCCGCCTATGATTGCCATACGTCCAAATGTTTGCATCGTAGTATGCATGCGCTTGAGGTCAGACTCACTCTGTGGCGAGCCATCGTCCTTCATGCGTGGCACAGCCTCGACAGTCATTGCGTCCGCAACGATGTCTTGAAGCACGTAGCCAATCGGGGCCAAAAGCACTGACGTCACATACCATACTTCAACCGACGCAAACGTAAGCATTGTTTCCGTATACCCAAGGAGTCCAACCATAATGCCGATACTTATACCAATCAGCCCTGCGCCGAGAATAACGAAAATGCTTTTCCATCGCCACAAGAGGTCGACAAGGTGGCCGATGGGCATCTTAAGCACCCACGGGAGTCCCACCCAGAATCCGAGCATCGTAAGAAATTCTGCGGAGAGTCCGAGTTTTTCTTTCACATAGAACGTGCCGACAATCGCGGTGAGTCCCGATATACCCGCTGCTGCATACACCATGAGCGGGGGGAGGTATGAGAGACGCATTTCCTTGTAGGTTAAAAGGAGGCTCCACAACTTCAGGGCAATCTCGTCCAAATGGAGATTACTCAACCAAGTGGGTTGTTTCATGTTTGATCCTTTTCAAGGAAATGATTCTAAGATTCATCCTGCCCGCAGGGGGTGCATATGTCAAACCTGCATATACGGCAATACATGGGGAGCACTCTCCATGATGTGCTTACGGCGTAATCAGTCCGAGCTTCTTCAAACGTGCGCGGATGCCTCCCGGCTGGCGTTTCAATTCTGTTGCGATATATGCCGTTTTCTTCCCTTCATTAAAAAGTAAGGTGAGCAGTTCCTCTTCTTCTTTTGCCCATTTTGCTCCGAGTTTTTCCGGCTTTGCTTTCACCTCATTTAGTCCCACCACCCGTTGTTCAGTTTCTTTTTTCGGTATACGTTCAGGCACTGCAATCCCTGCGCCCAAGCGGACGAGGCGGATTATCTCGTATGAATATCGTTCATCAAGCGCTTCGAAAACAGGCTTCAAGTACCCCTTATCCATGCGCGCCATGGTCTCACTTATTTCGCGTGCTTCTTCTGTTCGGAGTTCGCCAAAGCGCACAATATCGATGGAGGGAAGTTTCTTCAAAAGCGCCAAGTCTTCGAGGTGCTTCACTATCGTCCCTTCGGTCATTTGACGGAGGGTCACAATTTCGCGCAAAGTTTTTCCCGAAAGAAGTAGCGCGAGTGTTTCTTCTTGGGTGCTCTGTTTGGGGAGTCCCATTTCTTTTGCGGTCAAAGCTTTTTTGACGAGGCTTCCACCAGATGCGAGCAAAAAATTTTCATGTAAGTTCTTGATGTCCTCTTCGGGCATATCGAGAAATCCACTCTCGGCTTCGTCGGAACGCTCGCGAAATGACTGATCGCGGTCGAGGACCAGTGGGTGCACCTCAAACGCACGTTGATTGATTCCGAGAATATGGAGGCCAGAAAACGTCCGCACACGCGAAAGCGCGACATAGCCCTGTCCGTACTCAAATGCCCGCGAGAGGTCCATTGTCGCGGCGTCGAGACTCATTCCCTGACTCTTGTGCACGGTAATCGCCCATGCGAGGCGTAGAGGAACTTGAGAGATAGTAGCGAGGACTTTGCCACTGTCGTCCACTGCCCACTCTGAAGGAAGTGCCACGATATGTTCGCCTGACTGCGTTTCGACAATCGGGAATCCATTATCCTCATCAAAGCCGATGATGGTGCCCAAGGTGCCATTCACGTACCCCGCATCAAAGCTATTCTTGGTGAACATCACCGATGCACCCTCTTTGAGTACGAGTTCTTGTGGGGAGAGACAGCCCTTAATGAGTTGCTCCACGCGCGTGGATGTACCCTTTGTATTCATGAGGAATACTTTTTCTTCTGTCTCAATCTTTGCCAGCTCTTCGGTATTCTTTTTATCAACATCGACATTGTGCGTATAGAGCTGTGGGATGTCGGTGGGGTGTTCACCTGCGCGCACCTGTCGCTCTCCGAGATACTCAAAAACGCTATCCTCGAGCTCTCCGCGACGAATGGCACCTAGCGTAGAGAGAAACGCCGTATCCTCTTGGCGATGCTGTTCAGAAAGATAGCTCACGATGGGATTCGCAGTGCGCCATGCGAGCGATTCAAAACAAAACTGCGCACGGACTCCACTTGCCCTGTCCGCAATAGGGGGGAGCTGAAAGAAGTCTCCGACAAATATGACTTGGAGTCCACCAAAAGGTTCGTGCTTGTGACGCAATGTGCGCGTCACTGTTTCAACCATACCCAAGATGGTGCCATCGAGCATCGATATTTCATCGATAATGAGTACTCGGGCGGTCGATAGTCGTTTCACGAGCCCCTCATTCGAGGCCATTGCATCGAGGTCGTACTCCGAGAGCGCACGCTTAATGCCAATGCCACTCCATGAGTGTATGGTCATGCCTCCCACATGCGTCGCAGCGATACCCGTGGACGCGGTAATCGAGGGCTGAATATTGTGCTCTCGTAGGTAGCGAATATATGCGTTCACCGTATGTGTCTTTCCACTCCCTGGTTCACCAGTGAGGAACACGTTCGCTCCACTTTTCATTATTGTCAGTGCTGTTTCTTGAGTCATTTTCGTAGGTCTTGTGCATAGCGTAGCGAGTTTATGCGGATACATCAAGGGGTAGCAAAAAAGACCCATCGGGGTCTTTTTTGCAAAATAATAGGAAATCGTTCTTTCTTTTTTATTCTCCTTTATTTTCCTACTATTTATTCTTACCCATGTAACTGATATCGCTCATGGAAACCTTACTGTACGTCACGATTACGGCGTCAAAGGCGTGAGGAATCGCAATTGATTTCGTAGCGTTTACGCTGGCGGTTGTAGAAGCATTCATGGAGGGCGCAGACATTATGTGCGCATCAATTGCAGACTGAAACATTGGCTCAAGAGTCTTCTTTGAAAAGTCCTTTTTCATGAAGATCGAATACCAAGCATAGCTGACGGTAACCTCTCCTTCAGCATTCACTTCAGTGGTGGTATCCATTGTTGTTCCCCAAAATCCAAAAAAC
>JAYSZV010000086.1:0-1916 GCA_043737875.1 Candidatus Lloydbacteria bacterium | reverse complement strand
GCACGGTACAAAGACCAGCTTTCTCAACTTGGTCTCGACTATGATTGGTCACGCGAGATACGGACAACGGACCCTGCCTTTTATAAATGGTCACAATGGATATTCAAACAGCTCTACAAAAAAGGACTTGCCTATGAAAGCTTCGAACCTATCAATTGGTGCCCCGTCGACAAAACAGGACTATCCAATGAGGACCTCGAGAACGGGAACTGTGAACGATGCGGAAGCCCAGTGGAGAAGAAGGCTATTCGTCAGTGGGTACTCCGCATCACGGACTATGCAGACCGCATGCTCCTTGACCTCGACACACTGAGCTGGCCAAACTCCATCAAGGAGTCGCAACGCAACTGGATAGGGAAGAGCGAGGGTGCAGAAATTGAATTCGCACTCAATGTCGCGGGGCAAGAGGCGGGTAAGCATAATGTCACTGTGTTTACGACACGACCTGACACACTGTTTGGTGCGACGTATCTCGCCATATCCGGAGAGCTCGCACAAAAATGGATGTCAGTTGGATGGAGCCCGAGTGATGCAGTGAAAGATTTTATCGCCACACTTCTCGCAGAGGAGAAAGCACGTACATTTGATTTTAAAGAGGTTGCCGAAAAGAAAGGCATCGATACGGGAGTACGCGCAATAAACCCCGCAAATGGAGAAGAACTGCCCGTGTGGATTGCTAACTACGTCCTATCAGGATACGGCACGGGTGCAATCATGGCTGTTCCTGCGCATGACGAGCGCGACAATGAGTTTGCGAAGCAATACCATATTCCGATTCGCACGGTCATCAACCCGAAGGTGGAGCACGAAGATGTCATCGGCAAAGGTGAGCGAATACAAAAACATAAAGTCATTGTGGTTCTTGAGCATGAAGGAAAGTACTGTTCGGTGAACTGGAAGCCTGAATTAGGGGGACGACTATTTATCGGTGGCACCATAGAGGACGGGGAATCACCAACTGAAACTGCGCTCCGTGAAGTAGTCGAAGAAACAGGTTACACGGATTTTGAAATACTCGGCGAAGGGGATGATGCATTTTATTACGACTACTATGCGTATTCCAAAAAGCAGGCATTTACTGCCGAGATAAGGTATGTGCATGCACGCCTTCGTTCAACAGCACAAAAAGCACAACAGCTCGAAGCCACAGAGCAAGGGAATTTCACTATTGAGTGGGTGAGCAGGGAAACGGCTGAAAAAGAGATTACCAACCCTCCCCACCGCTACGCATTCACGCGTCATATTCAGGGCACACCCTTTACGGGGAGTGGAATACTTTCACATTCAGGTGCATTCAATGGTGTGTCATCCGAAGAAGCAAAAACGGCAATTGCACTTTCGGTTGACGGAAAAATGCTTTCTCAATATCGACTCAAAGATTGGGTATTCGCCAGACAGCGCTACTGGGGTGAACCATTTCCTGTTGTCTTCGATAAAGATAGAAAGTCGTATCTTGTCGCAGATAGTGAACTTCCGGTGGTGCTTCCTGAAGTAGAGAGCTATGAGCCAACCGACACGGGGGAGAGCCCGCTCGCAAACATACATGACTGGGTCAACGTGTACGGCTATGTCAATCCTGAGGGAGAATTTGTGTCGTGCAACAAAGGTGACGCGCGTGCACAACTATTTCAACGGGAGACCAACACCATGCCACAGTGGGCTGGCTCGTCGTGGTATTACTTGCGCTTCATTGACCCCACAAATAGTGAGGCATTTGTAGACAAGGTAAAAGAAGCATACTGGTCGCCCGTAGACCTCTATGTAGGTGGGGCGGAGCATGCAACGCGACATCTCATCTATGCGCGATTCTGGCACAAGTTTCTCTTCGATATTGGTGTAGTAAGCCAACCCGAGCCTTTTATGCGTCTCGAGCACGTCGGACTCATTATGGCGGACGACGGTCGCAAGATGTCGAA
>JAYSZV010000085.1:0-4762 GCA_043737875.1 Candidatus Lloydbacteria bacterium | reverse complement strand
CTGTGCGACATGTGCCCCATCGTACATTGCCGTTTGTGCCCATCCTGAATATTTCGTTGTAGCACCATCGCCCACGATAAATATCTCGGGATGTGCCTTCAGTCGCAAGTGTTCATCTACCTCGACTTTGCCACGCTTGTCTATGGGAAGATGCCAGTTCTCGTACGCGCTATTGGCACGGACTCCTGCAGTCCAAATAACCGTGCGTGCCTTTAATTTCATGTCCTTCAAGAACACCTCCTCACATTCTTCTCGCTCAATCGTACGGTTGAGAAAAATATTGATACCGAGCCCGCGCAAATGGTGCTCGATACGGTCGGTAAACTCGTTGGGTAGAGCGGGAAGAATTTTGGGAGCACCCTCGATGAGCTCGACGGATACGAGAGATGGGTCGATGCCATATTCGCGGGCGAGCCCTCTCGCGTACACGATAAGTTGCCCTGCCATCTCTACTCCCGTTGCACCTGCACCGATGACGACGAAATTTGCGTCACAGATTTGTTCGAGTTTGTTCGTGAAATCTATTTTGCAGGTGAGCAACGTCTCGGTGATGTGTTGTTTTAAGCGCAATGCCTCAGTAATCGACTTCATCCCGTAGGAATATTCTTTGAGACCTGGGATATTGAAATAGTTGGTCTCACTTCCGAGTCCGAGAATAAGTTGGTCGTAATGATAGCGGGAACCTGATGAGCCGACGAGCATCTTCTCCTCGGGATTAAGTTCCAATATGTGATCTTCAATGACTTCAACGTTTTTGCCAGCAAAAATTTCGCGAAGTGGAATACATACTTCGAGTGGCGAATTCCCCGTTACGAGTCGATAGAGTGCGGCGTGATACTCAAAATGTGGCTTGTCGGACACCAATACAATTTTGGTTCCTGGTAATTTTGACTTTTCGAGTTGTAGCGCGGCCTTGATACCCGCAAACCCTCCTCCAATAATAAGTATTTTTTGTTCTTTGGTAGTCGTTTGCATAATTATTGGGGTGTATCTTTTCTCAATCCTGCATAGAGCACAATGGCGATAAGCACAAATGCATTGAGTGCAATCATGGGTATCGTAATGTATCCATATTCCAAGACATAGATTTTATCACAAGACGGCAGTGCGGATACCGCGGGGCACGGCAAGGTGAGCCCTCCGTACAGTGCGAACATGTCTTTCCCCCATTGATAGAGCGCGACACCGCCACCCAACAGAGAAAGGAGCATTGCATACGGCATGATGCTTTTTTCCTTGCGGAAGAGCGCGTGTCCAAACAAAAACATCATGGGGTACATAAAAATTCGTTGAATCCAACAGAGAATACACGCAGGAAATCCTACTATCTCAGAGTAGACGATGCTTCCGAGTGTCGAGGATGTAGAGAGCAGAAATCCAAGCGTGAGAGCATGGCGCCCCATGAAACGGATGATGGCCTCGTACATCGGACGCGCGATGAAGTACGCAAGCAGTAGTGAGAGCGTAAACGCATTGCCCAATAGCGTAAATATAGCGAGTACTTTTGTGAACAAAAATCCGATATCCATACAGGTGATTATTGAGAGAGAGTCGGGGTGGGAGTTTCGACCGTAGTGACATTTGGAGAAACTTCGATTGATGGTGTACTCGTATCGGTCGCACTTCCAGCAGTAAGTGGGCATCCGCTCTTTTGTGCGAGTTCGGCAAACGTCTGCACACCGGTGACTTGTGTGCCGTCTTTAAATTGCCATGTTGGATAGCTTTTGATTCCGGCATCGATACAAACTTGGGTCTGTGCCTTGCTGTCAGGCGTTGAGCACTCAGTATAAGGAAGGACTTTTTCAGCCGAACCAAATAACTCTTTTTGACTATTGCAGTGCGGGCACCAAAAGGCTCCATAGAAAGTTGCGTCACTATCTGCCAAACATTGCGCTAATGCGAGTGCGCCTTTAGGCGCATTGTCCTCCTTCGGTGTGGTGACTCCCCCGCTTAGCACAAAGAGCACTCCACCTACTGCGAGTATGAGCACAACGATTCCACCAATAATACTTTTGTCATTCATATGTGTAATGGTATTACTTAATCAAGCTTATGTTTGAAGTGTTTGATTCCCTTTTTCTCGTTCGCCAAAAAATCAAAAAATTGTTTCTCGTTTAAAAATGAGCGATCGTAATAGTATATCAAAAACGGACTTGCAAGTTTGGATGGATAAATAATCCAAGACTCCTTGTTCGTCTCATGTGCCTCACGCAATTCATTGACCACCCCAGGGCTCGCTGTGGCCTTTGGGAAAAAGACAATGATGCGTTGTGACTGGTGGAGGAGTATGTCTAAATCAATCTTCACTGTCTGGTACGAGTTGGTATACTCGATATGATTTTTTTTGTTCAAATCTTCATTGACCTCAGGAAACTTGCCCTTCGTAATCATCGGAACAAACACAACAAAATATTCTTCAAGTTTTTTGATGAAGTTGTCGATTTTCTTCCTGTTGGGACCATCCATCATATGGGTCATGGGCATCGAAATGTAGGTGGTCTCCATTTCGGGGTGGAAGACCAGTTTGTAGAGCGTGCACATGCGCTGTTTGTCATAAAATGCGTAGTACTGACACTTGGAAAGCTCAGCCCACGTTGCAATGACTTCAGTCTCCACATTCTGCCAAAGAGAAATCTCCTGTTCGTTCAATCGCTCACGGCGCCACTGGTCACGCTCTTTGAGTGTCGCCATGATGTCGATAGGGTCACGCATGATGGTGACAAAGAGATCGGGCTTGAAGCGCCCGATGTAATGGTGGTCGAATGAATGATGGAATGTTTTCTTCCAATAAAAGAAACCATGGATGGAGATGATAATGACGTCGTAGTTTTTGTGATCGTCCTTAAGTGAGCGCAGGATGCTTTCGTAGACACCGCTCCGCAGTGCCTGCATTGTGTGCTTATTGGTATTCAGAATGTTTTTGGAGTTGATATTCAACCCGTCGCGTTTGGCGCGTTCGAGCATGAGTTGCCCTACGTGATGCACCTTCACATGCTTGCCCAACTTCCTTGAATAGAGTGCAAACTGATCGAGGTATTCTTTGCGTCCACTTCCCGAAATCCCTGTACAAATAATGACTTTGGCCATGTATTCATCGTATCCTGTACCTAGTAAATGTGCAATAAAAATCCGCCCATTTTTGAATAAAATTCACTAGCTTATCAGCCTCCAATAGTATAACAAAAAATCCCCAGGACAGCGGAGTATCCTGGAGAAAGGTGAAAGAAAAAAGGTTTAAGCGAAAACTGCTTGACGAGGCCCGAACGTCGGATAGGCATCGCCAAGGTCGCCACCGTACACGCAAAACTCCCGACCTCTCGAGTCCCAGCACGCGCAATACGCACGGCCATCCATCGTAAGCGATGACGTAATTGTTACGCCCACGACATCCAAATGCTCTCCCGTTTCCGCAAAGCAGAGGAGCTCGACGCAGATACGCTCCTTCTGCGTCAGGAAGATGAGATCTTCCTTGATGCACTGGTCGTAGCTCTTGTTGCGATCCACCGCATCTGGCTCGATGCCACCACGATGAGCAAGGACGTAGGCACGCTTGGGGCGCTCTTGCTCTCCCTTGATCTCGTCAAGGTTCTCGTAATACTTCCACGACGGGAAGTGCTTCTCGCACAGCGCAAAGAGTGTTTCGTTTGAGATAGGCGGGATGATGGCGAGGCCGGTCCAGCCTTCCGGAATGTCGGGAATGACGAGGTCGTCGAGGATGTCGAGTGGCATTCCGAGCTTCGCCCACAATGCTTGGGAGTGAGCGAGGCGGGGGTCTGTCTCTGCTTTTTTCATATTCTGTTCCTTTTCAAAGGGAATTCCTAAAAAGCCTAGGAATGTGACCGTACTTACTAGTAGTAGTATAGCATACATATTATCAACTTGTCAAATTCGATACGAGTGTCTTCTCGTGTATATGGATTTTTTTTCTTCGATGCTATAATCCAGCTAATGGCAGAATTTAAAATACTGATCGTCGAAGACAGCGAGCCCTTGCGCAAAGTCCTCGCGGAGAAACTTGTGGACGAAGGCTACAAGGTCCTTGAAGCGAGTGGCGGAGAAGAAGGGCTGAAAATAGGCCTCGAACACAAGCCAAATATCGTAATTACCGATATCGTCATGTTCCCTGTTGATGGCCTCGAGATGGCAAAGCAAATGCGCGCAGAGAGTGGATGGGGTCAAGAGGTGGCAATCATCGCCCTCACCAACCAAAATAGCGCAGAAGAAGCAGGCCGTATCGAAAATCTCAATCTTACGGCATACTTAGTGAAGGCAGATACGGGCCTCGAAGAAGTAGTGAAGCAGGTAAAAGAAATACTCAAAAAGAAAAAATAATTAACATGGACAAAGAACAACGACCAATTCTTATAGTTGAAGATGACACGGCACTCCGCAATGTGCTTGTCGACAAGCTTACCGACGAAGGATTTACCGTGCTGCAAGCAGTGGATGGACAGCAGGGGCTTGATATCGCCCTCGAAAAACATCCCGCACTTATATTGCTCGATATATTCATGCCACACATGGATGGCATCACCATGCTTTCAAAGCTCCGCAGTGCTGATGCGTGGGGTAAACATGTGCAGATTCTTGTGCTCACTAATTCGACCGACGCCCAAACCATTTCCCGCGTTTCAAGTTTCGGTGGAACAGACTTCCTTATCAAGAGCGAATGGTCGCTTGAAGCACTAGTGGCCCGTATACGCGAAAAACTCACCGTAACTGAGAGCGTGTAGTTCGAGCGACATTCATTTTTGGCACATTG
>JAYSZV010000084.1:0-1934 GCA_043737875.1 Candidatus Lloydbacteria bacterium | reverse complement strand
TCAGTTACTCCAACATGAACTCGGCGGTCTCGACCATCGCGGCACAGTCCTACTTGGTGACTCGGAATTTCCGAGGTGCCAGCAAAAAGGCTGAGCTCTCTACACTGAAGGCATGCATTGTCGACAACTTGAGAGAGTTAGACGAGGGACGTGGCTACCATCCAAAATGGAAAGAAGTCAAAGCCGATGCACCGACCGTGTGGGGCAAGTACGAAACCGTGGCGGTTCCCGCAACGGCCCAACCTGAAGCTCCCGCACTCGTTCCCAAGAAAAAGTAACCTTTTACAAAATTGCATCCCACAACGCCCATCCTCTACGGATGGGTGTTTTTTCTTTTCTCAGAAATTACCAAATATACTGCGGTCGCAGTATATTTGGTAATTTGGAAAAGATTATTGCGTCTATAACTCGCTCACGCCCTTCTCGTATCCTGCTCATTTCCTGCTTTATACCCAGTTTATTAATGATAGGTATAATACGCATATGAAAATTTCAATTCCTGCCGGAACGCCATTTCAACAAAAAGTCTGGGCAGAGCTTTTGCGTATTCCCAAAGGGAAGACCATTACGTATATGGAACTTGCGAAGCGCATTGGGAAGCCGAGTGCGGTACGCGCGGTTGCCAATGCAGTTGGTGCCAACAGGCTCCTCGTCACCATACCGTGCCACCGCGTAGTGCGTACGGACGGAAGCCTTGGTGGATATTCAGGTAAGGGAGGAGTAAAGCAAAAATGGGCGCTGCTCAAAAAAGAAGGAGTACAAATGGAGCATCTTCATGCAAAATAGTTTATCTATACGCTATAATTAATTGCACATGACTACAATAATAAAAATCATCATTCTATATTTTCTCACTGTCCCAGTTTTTTTTGCTATCGACATGACTTGGCTCGGGCTTGTTGCAAAGAACTTTTACCGCGCGCAGATAGGAGGACTCATGCGCACTGACATCATTTGGTGGGCCGCGATACTTTTCTATCTCCTCTTTATCGCCGGCATCATTTACTTCGCAGTCTTGCCCGCACTTGCTGAAAACTCTTGGATGAAAGCACTCACACTCGGCGCGCTCTTCGGGTTCTTCACATACATGACGTATGACTTGACCAATTACTCCACACTCAAGGATTGGCCACTATTGATTGTTGTGGTCGATATCCTATGGGGCGTCGTTTTGTCAGCGAGTGTCGCGACTGCAAGCTTCTTTATTGGTCGCGCGATTTCTTAGTTTTCTCCAACTGCATTATGGAATTCCTCACACAAACCGAGAATGCAATTTTTGTTTTTCCCGCATTGACGCTTCTCGCGTACATGACTCTGCTGTATATTGTTGCACTCATTGAGCACGACAACAGTATTGCGGATATCGGATACGGTGTCGGATTTCTTGTTGTTGCGTATACAGGTTTGTGGGTGGCGGGCGAGAATAGTTCAATCCTCCATAAGATACTAATAGTGCTCGTGACATTATGGGGAGGGCGACTCTCATTTCGCATTTATATGAAAAACAAGGGGAAGCCTGAAGATTTTCGTTATGCTAAATGGCGTCAAGAATGGAAATGGTTTCGACTCAGGAGTTATCTGCAGATATTTCTTTTACAAGGAATCATCATTTATCTCATCGCGTTACCGCTCCTTTTTGTTGCATCAAGTACTGGTGAGGTGAGTACGTTCGCGCTGATTGGAATCGGCGTATGGGTGGTCGGTTTTCTCTTTGAGGCAATAGGCGACTATCAGCTTGATCATTTCCTGAAGAACCCCGATAGTCGCGGAAAGCTGATGACTACTGGACTATGGAGTTATACACGACACCCCAATTATTTTGGAGAATCGACAATGTGGTGGGGGATATTCCTTATTGCAGTATCAACTGGAACAGCGCCGTGGTGGATTGCAGTTGTGTCGCCGCTACTGATTACGTTTCTGCTTTTGAAAGT
>JAYSZV010000083.1:0-4814 GCA_043737875.1 Candidatus Lloydbacteria bacterium | reverse complement strand
TCCAGAGGTATAACGGTAAACATCTCCTCAAGCTCATTGGTAATGAGTGCATATGCTCCTGCGAATGCCTTTGCACCACGCGGAGTCATCGTCAGTATGTGCTTGCGTCGATTTTCTGGGTCCTCTTTGCGCGTCAATAGTTTTTCCTTTTCAAGGGCACTGATATGTCGAGAGACCGTAGCCTCTGTAAGATAGAGAAAATCTGCGATTGCACTTTGGGAGCCACGTTTTTTACAATGGAGCCCAAGAAGTATGAGGAATTGAGAAAATGAAACGCCATTTGCATTCCGTAACTTGTGCTCAAGGCGCTTTTCTATCAAAAAGTACGTTTGATGAATTGCATACATGAAACTTTTAGACCAATCTAGCTCATCCGAATCATGTTCTATGATCTTCATAGTGTGGAAAATATTAGCAAACTAAGTGTTGTTTTGTCAATACTTGAATTGATATCCTATCTATAGCAGAAATGCATGAACTTATGAGCAAGTTTTGTGTATATTTCTGATATATAAAACAACTTTTTTTGTTGCTACAGCCTTATGGCGAATGGCTGTTTATTGCCCAGTATAACTAGTTTTTTTCTAAATGCTGGCCGTCCGGAGAGTCTTTTACGTCGTATCCAAATTTTCTTATTTCTTCTCTAAGACGATCGGATTCTGCATAGTTTTTTGTATCACGTGCAGACTTTCTTTCAAGAAGTAGCAGGGAGAGCTCGGGGGTAGGGATAATTTCCTCTGGCACGTAGTGGAAGAGTTGCAGTCCTAAAACGCGATCAATTTTCTCTATGTGGAGAAGTCGTACTGACGGTTGGACAGAATCCATGCTCAAGATGGAATTTATCGTTGATATAGCTAATGGTGTATCAAGGTCATCACTAAGAAATTTCATTTCAACATCAAACTGTAGAGGTATTGATGGGGTATTGCTTTCGAGAGCGTGCTTGAGGTGGTAGATACGTGAGCGTACGCGGTCGTAGGCGGTTTGCGCACCGTGGAGCGCCTCCCATGTGAAATTGACCTGCGTGCGGTAGCTTGCAGTCAGTAGCCAGTAACGAAAGGCAAGGGGAGTGATGCCTTTCTCGGTGAGGTCTTCTAGTGTGTATGTATTTCCGAGTGACTTCGACATCTTCGCACCCTCCACCGTCATGTGTGCGCTGTGCATCCACGTCTTCACGAAAGGAGCTCCATAGGCAGACTCACTCTGCGCTATTTCGTTGGTGTGGTGGACGGGGATGTGGTCAACACCACCCGTGTGAATGTCGATAGGGTGTCCAAGATGTTTTCGTATCATCGCCGAACATTCAATATGCCAACCAGGAAAGCCTTTTCCAAACGGAGCGTCATATCCTAAAGCATCATTCAGTTTCCATAGCGCAAAGTCTGTCGCACTCCTTTTCTCGCCCATTGCAACACGTGCTCCTGCTTGCATGCCTCCCACATCCAGCTTTGCGAAGTCGGGATAGGCGGGAAACGTCGCAGTATCAAAATAGACGCCATCCTTGGTTTTATACGCAGAACCCTTTTCAAGTAGTGTGGTGATGAGCGCAATATCTTCCGCGATATGTTCTGATGCCTTGGGCATGAGTGATGGACGCTCTATGTTGAGAAGGTCGAGGTCGCGCACGAACGCATCGGCATAGATGTCTCCTACCTCGCGCATTGCCTCCTTCGTAAGTGGCTTGCCTTCACGCTTGAGTGCGGCAGTCATTTTGTCCTCACCTTCGTCTCCATCGCCCACAAGGTGCCCTACGTCAGTAATGTTGATGACTTGTTTTACTTCAAGTCCACCCGCTTCAAGCGCGCGACGCAGAATGTCCGCAAAAACATAAGCACGGAGATTGCCGACGTGTGCGTAGTTGTATACAGTAGGCCCGCAGTTGTACATCAATACCTTTCCTGCGTGTACGGGAACAAAGTCCTCTATGGCGCGCGTGGCAGTATTAAAAAGTCGTACGGTCATATCCACTTCTTGTACTTCATCATGTAGTGCACCGCAATGCCGACGATAATCATGAATCCGATAATTACCCAAAAGTCGTTATGCATACCAACAACAGGCAAGGTCTCCGTTGGTATGGTGAAAATTGCTGCTATGAGCGATGCAGGGAGAATGTAGAACGTCGTTACGGTGAGGAGCTTCATTGTTTCATTTGTTTTGGTGGTGAGGAGTGAGTTGTTTGTTTCACGTAGGTCATTTAGCACCTCCTTACTATCTTGGAGCATCTCCTCTACTTTTAGATACTCTCCAAAAATATTCTCGTTATAGTGTCCAAATTCCTTTCCAAAAAATGCGACCGAAACGACAGAGAGCGATTGAAGGACACCGCGGTGCATGCGGAGCGCGCGGTGGAACTCGAGGATGTCTCGATGGATGTTTGAAAGCGCGACAACCATTGCACGCTCCTCGCCTTTAAAGATGCGGTCTTCAACGGACTTGAGCGTATCGCTGATGATGGTGAGCTCATGTCCTAGTGAGCTATAAATCTTCCGTATCATATAAAAGAACAAAAATCCTGCGTGGTCGCCTATTTCACTTTTATCGAGAATGGAATTGACCTCGAATACTTTTGAGAATTTGTGGAGTGGGTCAAGGAGTTCGTAACGTACGGTAATGAGAAATTGTTTGCCGATAATGAAATCGACTTCTTGTGATTTGCTTTTGTGTGAGTGCCGAATAGCGGGGAAGTGGAGGATGAGATAGATGAAGTTTTCGTAGTGATCTACTTTTGGGCGCATCGACGGGCCCAGTAGCTCGTCAGCAACAATGGGGTGGATGTCGAACTCATCCATTATCTGTCGCACTTCTTCGTTGGTGGGGGACTCAATGTCGACCCATACAAGGTCACGGTACTTATATCGAGATATCATGGTTATTATTATACCGATGCACTGTATATTTTGCTACCAAAGTTATTCAACGTTGTGATAATTTGTCACTACATTTACAAGGTTTGACGCGCCACCATAGCTCTGGGATAATGACAGTCATGAAAATACTCGGTCAAAACCCCGTGCGTACCTCTCTCACAATCCTACTCGGTGTACTTCTGTTCGCAGGTGGGTATACGCTCGGCGTACAACCCGCCAACGAAAATTTTGATGGAAAAGTAAGTGGTGTATTCAACATGGATGCACCCCCCGTCGTTACGTCAGAACAAAGTTCTGTAAACGAACTTCGTACATGTATCGATGCCAATGGTGTGTCGTCTCCATGTTTGGCAACTCAAGCCACGACGGGCCCGAAGACTATTGACCCACCTGCAGATTTTTCACAATTCTGGAAAGCATGGAACGTCATTAACGAAAAATATGTTCCCACCAAGCACGCGCCAGTTTCCAACCAAGAAAAAGTTTGGGGAGCCATTGCAGGTCTCGCGAGCTCACTCGGTGATCCGTACACCTATTTCCTACCCCCTCAAGAAAAAACACTTTTTGAACAAGAAGTCTCTGGTTCATTCGGTGGTGTAGGTATGCAGATAGGCATGAAAGACGGCGTGGTGACCGTTATTGCACCACTCAAGGGCTCTCCCGCCGAGAAGGCCGGTGTCCTGAAGGGTGACAAAATATACAAAATAGACAATGCCACTACAACAGAAATGACGATTGATAAGGCGCTTTTCCTCATTCGCGGTGAGATAGGGAAGACAGTGACGCTTACCATCTATCGCACAGAAAGTGATAAGCCCGTCGAGATAGCAATCGTGCGCCAAGTCATTCAGGTGCCAACCATAGATACCGAAAAGCGCGATGACGTATTCATTATTCGTCTCTATGGTTTCCCCGCAACAGGATCGGAGTTATTTAAAAACGCATTGAAAGAGTTTGTCAGTTCTGGTGCCGACAAGCTTGTGCTCGATGTACGCGGCAACCCCGGAGGATATCTCGAGGTGGCCGTAGATATGGCGAGCTGGTTCTTGCCTGAAGGAAAAGTAATCGTTCGCGAAGAAGAAAAAGGCGGGGGAGGAGAAGTGTACCGCAGTCGTGGCTACAATGTATTCGGTGATAAATTCCGCTTTGTCATCTTAATTGATGGAGGCTCTGCATCTGCGTCAGAAATTCTTGCCGGCGCACTCAAAGAGCAGGGGGTCGCAACGCTCGTAGGCACCAAGTCTTTTGGTAAAGGTTCAGTTCAAGAGCTCATCCCCATCACCCCCGAGACCTCGCTCAAGGTAACTGTTGCGCGCTGGATTACGCCGAACGGCACAAATCTTTCAGCGGGTGGAATCGACCCCGATGTGAAGGTGGAAATAACCCCAAAAGATATCGAAGCGGGCAAAGACCCGCAATTAGACAAGGCAATTGAGATTGTTCGTAAGGGACTCCCCATAAAATCATAAGGAAAGCCATGGCTTGCCTTTTGAGGCAATAACCGTATAATCATCAGCACATCTTAATAACCGCGGAACCTCTCTGGTTTCCAGGATGTCTTATACGAACTAAATACGTATTCAATATGAAAGTAATACTATTGTCGGATGTCGCGAAGGTAGGGAAGAAGTACGAAATTGTGGACGTAGCTCCAGGCTATGCGCGCAACTTTCTTTTAGCACGCAGTCTTGGTGAGGCAGTTACGCGCGACAATGTGAAGCGCGTGAACGAGCTTACAAAGAAGCGCGCAGTTGAGCAGAAGAAACAGGATGACAATCTTGAGAAATCACTCGCAAAGGTGAAGGGTGCAAGTGTCACGATTATTCGCACAGCCAACGAAGAAGGCCATCTTTATGCAGGGGTCACCAAGGACGACCTTGCGCTTGAGCTTGGAAAGGCAGTCAGTGCATTGTACGCAGCGGAGCACATTGTGCTTGAGAAGCC
>JAYSZV010000082.1:0-1951 GCA_043737875.1 Candidatus Lloydbacteria bacterium | reverse complement strand
ATGGTCAATCCAGAACATGTCATTCGTTTGGAGTGCTATCCGACGTGCGACCTCATAAAATCCTTGCTCTCCAACGCTCGCAATTTTTTCTGTGCGCGCTACCTCTGCCGTCTCTCCCATTTCTCCAGCCCCTTCTACGAGCTCATCGAAATATTCTTCAATCTCTCCCGTTGCACCCAAGACGAGCTTCCTGCGACGTGCGTACATCGTCTGACGATGGAGATTGATGATGTTGTCGTATTGAAGGACATGTTTGCGCGCGTCGAAGTTAAATCCTTCAATTTTTGTTTGTGCACTTTCGAGTGCTTTCGTAATCATCGATTGTTCTATCGGCTGGTCTTCAGGTATGCCAAAGCGTCCCATCATATTCTTGATGACATCAGAGGCAAAAATACGCATGAGTGAATCCTCGAGCGAAACATAGAACTGCGTTTCACCAGGGTCCCCTTGGCGTCCCGAACGTCCACGCAACTGGTTGTCGATACGGCGCGCATCGTGACGCTCAGTACCCAAGACAAAGAGTCCGCCGACCTGCTTCACGGCCTCATACTCTTCTTCTGTTGCGGGGTTACCTCCGAGCTTAATGTCGACACCACGACCTGCCATGTTCGTTGCGATCACCACCGAGTTGAGACGACCTGCTTGTGCGATGATTTCTCCTTCGCGTTCATGATTCTTGGCATTCAATACTTCGTGAGGCACTCCCTCTCTGGCAAGAAAGGCTGAGAGCAATTCGTTCTTCTCGATAGACACCGTACCGATGAGTACGGGTTGCCCCTTGGCGTGCACCTCTTTCACGCGACGTGCGATTGCAGTGAACTTTCCTTCTTCGGTCTGAAATATTTGGTCGAGTTGGTCGATACGCTGAGAATTGCGGTGCGGCGGAACAGGGATGACATCAAGTCCGTAGATTTTCAAAAACTCTTCAGTTGAGGTGAGTGCGGTACCCGTCATTCCTGAGAGCTTCTTATAGAGCTTAAAATAATTCTGGAATGTGATAGATGCCATCGTGCGTGTTTCCTGTTGTACGCGGACTCCCTCTTTTGCCTCAATGGCCTGATGGAGTCCTTCGGACCAGCGACGTCCAGGTTGGAGTCGTCCCGTGAACTCATCAACAATGACCACGTCACCTTCACGTACCACGTACTCGCGATCACGCACAAAGAGTGCCTTAGCGCGTACTGCAGTTTCCAAGTGATGGACATACTTCACTCCCTTTTCTGTATAGATATTATCGATACCCAATAGCTTTTCGGCTTTATTGATTCCCTCTTCAGTAATTTGAGTAGCTTTCAACTTCTCATCGATAGTGTAATCCTCGCCTTCGGACATCTTCCCCGCAATCGCAGCGAAAGTGCCGTACAAGCTTTCTGATTCTTGAGCAGGAGCCGAGATAATCAAGGGGGTGCGTGCCTCGTCTATTAATATAGAGTCGATTTCATCGACAATTGCATAGTTATACTCGCGCTGGCGCAAGTCTTTTGCGTCGTACGAAATGTTGTCACGAAGATAGTCAAAACCGAATTCGTTGTTTGTCCCGTACGTAATATCCGCATGATACGCATCGCGCCTTGTACACGGACGGAGGAATTCATAAAACACGCGGAAGGACCCCACTTCATCGCGATCTTCATCATGTGCTTTCTGCGCTTTGTCGTAGAGGTACGAAGAGTCGTGATTGATGACGGCAACCGAGAGACCAAGGAAGGAGTAGATTTGCCCCATCCATACGGCATCGCGACGCGAGAGGTAATCGTTCACCGTGACCACGTGCACTCCTAATCCCGTTAGTGCGTTTAGGTATGTTGGCAGTGTCGCGACAAGTGTCTTTCCTTCTCCTGTGCGCATTTCAGGGATGCCACCATTGTGGAGTATCATTCCTCCCATCAGTTGTACATCGTAGTGTCGTTGACCGAGTGTGCGGAAGGATGCCTCACGCACTACGGCGAAT
>JAYSZV010000081.1:0-1956 GCA_043737875.1 Candidatus Lloydbacteria bacterium | reverse complement strand
AGAATTGTGCACAAGAAACAATATTGAGGCTACAAAGCAAGATGCCAAGCGTTCTCAAAAATGAACGGCAATTATAGTGAGAAAACATGATGTTTTCCTTTCATGAACTTACAATGAACTCTATTATTTACGTTATACTCTTTAGTAAAGAATGCAAGAGGTTTGTCCATTACCCTTATATATCAACATTTTTGATTCCCAATCTTTACCATTTTATCTGTTGTCCAACATAAACCCATGTGCTAGTATCTTATTACTTGGGCGGTTATGCTGTCTTGGTAGATAACCCGAGGAAGAGAAAAGTCCGTCGTATGTGAGATAAAAAAATGAATTTGTGCGGTTATGCTGTCTTGGTAGATAACGCGAGGAAAGCAATAATTCGTAGTGCGTAAGAAAAAAATCAAATATGGGCGGTTAGCTCAGTTGGTAGAGCGCCACTTTGACGTAGTGGATGTCAGAGGTTCGACTCCTCTATCGCCCACCCATAGAAACATCGGCGGAAACTGTATCGGGGCGGGCTGTCGGCAATGCCGACGGCACGCTCCCGAAAATGGAATTCGCCTTTGTGTGCGCCATGAATTCATAAAGTTCCCCCCAATGTATTGAAAGAGCTTTGTCTTTGAGCATGGGGTTCGAGCCGATAGATTGGAAATATGTTCTCCACGCGAAATAATTTTCGCTTTTTTCCAATTCCACGGCTTCTCTCAAAGACAAAACAAACTTTCGCAAGGGTTCGACCCAATTTTTTCTCTGTTGCCCAACATCCTTAAAACTTTCCTCAAGCTTGGCTTTCTGACGAAGGAGAAGGTCTTTGCGCTCTAAATATACCGTTCGTTCAATATCTCCATCAAGATATACCGATACCAGTTTATCCAACTTCTCCTTCGTCTCCCCAAGCTTGATTTCCAGGTGTTGGGTGACACTTCCTCTTTCGGAAATTGACTCTTTCTCCCAGAGGTCTATTTGTTGCTCCATGTGCTCAATTTCTGAAAGAGGAAGCGAGACTGTTTGAAGTAGTGCATGCATTTGAGCGGTGAGTGCGGATGCAGAAGTATGCGGCTGACAGCAGACACCTCGCTTTTTGGTACAGCGATAGTATGTGTACTGCGTGCCAAAACGATTGGTGCAATACTGAGCCGTGATCATACTTCCGCACTCACCGCACCTTGCGAACTGGGCAAAAGGAAAACGATTCGGCACTTTTTGCACACGAGGCTTTGCTTTCTTCGCAAGGATCTTCTGCACTGCTTCAAACAGTATCGGAGAAACAATTGGTTCAAAGCTGCCGTCGTAATATTCTCCCTTGTGACGCACAAATCCGAGGTATACGCGATTCGAGAGCATCTTTGCGACGGCAGATTTGGCAGGTGGCGTTCCTTTCGTAGATACGCCGTGATCCGCCAAAAAGACTCCAATTGAGCCGAGTGTGTTGGTGCCTTTGGCGTATTCCTCAAAAGCCCTCACCACAATGCGTGATTTCGTCGGATGTGGTTCGATATTGCGCGTCTTGGGATTATTCACATAGCCAAAGGGGGCTTTCACCAACCACTCTCCTCTACGGACTTTTTGGCGGATACCACGGTTGATATTCTCCACGAGGTTATCGCTATAGTACTTGCTCTGCCCGAACGCCACCTGCAACATGAATTTCCCTTGCGGAGTTGGCTCAAACCAAAATGTCGGGAAGCGCAAAGCAGTAATTTGCTCGGTATCCACCAAATACACGACCTTGCCACCATCGACAGAGTTACGCGCAAGGCGGTCCGGGTGCCATGCCAAGATACCGAGCGGAACCTCACTCGCCTCTATCTGCTCCATCATGTCATTAAACAACTCACGCCCTGGCTTCTTTGCGCTTTTCGATTCAGTAAATTCACGGAGAATTTCTATATTTTCTCTGCGCGCATATTCACGAAGCTCAAAGAGTTGTGCCTCGATACTCATAATTTGATGGTC
>JAYSZV010000080.1:0-1956 GCA_043737875.1 Candidatus Lloydbacteria bacterium | reverse complement strand
AGCTCTCTCGTGCCGTTGAACAACGTGGTGGACGCCCTCGCCTTTCTGACCTTCGAGACTCAGGTTCCATCGAGCAGGATGCCGACGTCGTGATGTTCATCCACCGTGAGGACAAGGCCAACAAGGATCAGCAGTCAGAGAAGCCAGGTATTGCCGAAATCATGGTAGAAAAGCATCGTAACGGCCCCACCGGAATGGTTGAACTCTTCTTCGACGAGAAGCACACTACTTTCCGTGATATTGAGAAGAATCGCGGGGGTAGCAATAGTCAGTCCTTCGACGATGTATTTTAAATGAGAAAGTAGTAAGTAGGTAGTAGCGAGTAGTAAAATGCAACAAACAGGATACCGAAATCTTATTGTGTGGCAGAAAGCCATGGATTTGGTGATACTTGTCTATGTGCTCGTAAGCGACTTTCCCAAAGAAGAGACATATGGTCTATCATCACAAATAAAACGTGCGGTGATATCAATTCCCTCAAATATCGCAGAAGGAAGCAGGAGGACTTCCTCAAAAGACAGGAAATACTTTCTCGTCATCGCATTTGGCTCTGTGGCAGAACTTGAAACCCAAATTGAGCTAGCGAAACGTCTTGGGTTTGGAAAAGAGGAAAATTATGCGAAGATAAACTCCACACTTGATGAGGTGGCTCGCATGCTCAATAAAATGTCTCAATCTGAATAATCTTTCAACTTCCTACTCCCTACCCCCTACTTTCTACTCACTATTTTATGGATCCGATAAATCAACTTGCTGCGTTATTTGCTGAATTCCCCGGTATCGGGGCTCGGCAGTCAAAACGCTTCGTACACTACCTCCTCAAGCGCGATAGGGCCTACTTAAACGAGCTCGCGCGACAAATATCTTCGCTTCAACAAGTCATATATGAATGCACGCGCTGCCGTCGCTATTTCATGAAAAAGCATGCGAATGCCGACGATGCATGTCTCATCTGCACCGACACAACACGTGATTACCACACGCTGATGATTGTCGAAAAAGACGCCGACTTCGAGGCACTGGAGCGCAGTGGCACATACAAAGGACTCTACTTTATCTTAGGGGGCACACTTTCCATTCTTGAAAAAAATCCGGAATCAAAACTCCATATCAATGCACTCGTAGAGCGCATCCGCGGAGAGAATGACAACCTCGACGAAATAATCATTGCCTGTGCCGTCACACCCGAAAGTGAGCACACTGCCGAATTCATCGAAGCCACCATTTCCCCTCTACTAAACGCCACAATGACCAAAATCACGCACCTCGGTCGTGGACTCTCCACGGGAACGGAACTTGAATATTCTGACGCAGAAACACTGCGCTACGCACTTGAAGGAAGGAAATAAAATCCTCTATTACTGCAAGCTTATCTCTAAAAAAATATGAAATTATATCACGGCTCAAAATATAAAATTACCCAGCTTGAGGCACGACAGGCTTCGGGAACGGTAGGCGAAGTCCCAGACACAGAACTCCAGAATGCGCTCTACCTCACACCAGACTACGGCTTTGCTATTGCGATGGCAGCGCGACCTGAAAATGGCGCAACGACGACCGATGACGAGCGCCATATTATCACTTTTGAGAAGCCAGAAACCTTTGAACCAGATCGAACAATCTACATTTATACAATTGATACCGACGATATTCCTGATGCGAACCTACTCTATGTTGATGAACTTCAATACGCAGTACGCGGACAAAACATCACTCCAATCCAAGAAGAAGAATTTACTGCACGCAAGGTCTTGGAGTACTACGAACTCGCAAATTGGCGCGAGGGCGAACAAATTGAAAGTTCTGCCGAATATTCTCGTCTCCGCTGACATACCACACTAACCATACAACATATCGTATGGTTAGTGTTTTTTGGAATACCAAAGGCTACGGTACAAAAATACTCCGCTATGCGTTGGAAGGAAGTAAACTTGAATTATTTATTTCTTTAAGTAG
>JAYSZV010000079.1:0-1966 GCA_043737875.1 Candidatus Lloydbacteria bacterium | reverse complement strand
CGACTCGGTTTCGAAATGTACTCGGTGCCCATTAGCTACCATGTGCGCGAAGGAGAATCCAATCTCCATCCGATTCGTGATGGATACCGTATTCTCATGATGTTACTCCGCAATCTCAACTGGAAAATGGAAGAAGAGAATATCGACCTCTTTAATGCGAAGAATAACGAAGCATGGCAGACGGGTATAATTTCCACTCGACTCGAAGCATGAAGATAGTCAGCGTTTCTCATTACTACACACCACACCTCGGTGGACTCGAGGTGGTCGCAGCAAAGCAGGCACAAAGCCTGGTGCGTTTGGGGCACACAGTTTCTGTAGTTACGAGCGCGTCCGCCGAAATAGCGGCGGGGAGTACGAGCGAGGATGGTGTGCAAGTATTTCGCGAGCGTACGCTTAACTTTTTTGATGAGCGTTTTGATATACCATTTCCAATACTCTTGCCACGCATGGCCAAACGGCTTCGTGACGAAATACAGCACACCGATATCGTGCATATTCATGACATCTTTTATATGACCAGCTGGTGCGCATACCTGTTTGCGCGATGGTACAAGAAGCCGCTTTTTCTCACCCAGCATGTCGCTATTGTGGCGCACAATAAGAGCGTTGTAATGGCGATACAAAGAATGGTTTATGCACTCATGGGAGATCGCATCTTTCGTTATGCAAGAAAAATCATCACATACAACGAAAATGTAAAGGGTTTTCTCATCGAGAGAGGCGTATCACGAGAGCGCATACTCATGCGCAGGAACGGCATCGATCTTCTCCCTTACGCCAATCAATCGTTCGATAAAACAATGCTCCGTAAAAAATATGGACTCCCCACTGATCGCGTAATTGCACTCTTTGTGGGACGATTGGTACCAAAGAAAGGATTCGACATCCTCGCTGAGGCTCGCAATCCACTCTACGACATCGTCATCGCAGGCCCCGGTGAAGTACCGGCGCGTTTCCTAGGAGTACCGGGACTTCACTTTCTCGGTGGTGTACCCCACGAGACACTCCCTGAGCTCTATGCACTTGCGGACATCTTCGTGTTCCCTGCAGTCGGAGAAATTTATACACTCGTGATGCAAGAAGCTATGGCCTCAGGTCTTCCCGTCATCACCACCGATGACATTGGATACAAAAATTCTGATTTTGATCGCTCGCTTATTGTTCTCACCAAACCCGACACACCCCATTTATCTACACAGCTTACCCGCCTTGCGGAAAATGCGGGACTTCGAGTACAAATGGGCACATACGCACGCACGTACGCACAGCAACACTTCGATTGGGAAAAGAACTTCGGGGAGATAGCACGACTCTACGAAGAGGTGGTCGAAGCGAAGCAATATCGTACGAAGCTCCTCATTACTGTCCCCCATTTTCCACCAGCCATTGGTGGAGTCGAGCACTATACAGAACAGCTAGCAGAGATACTTGCAGAGGATGCCAACTTTAGTGTTGTGGTCATCACCACGAGCGTCAACAAGTGGCACTCCTCAAAAGAACTCCACCACGGTGTGCTCGTCTATCGACTGCCATATCTCTTTCGAGTCTTTAATACACCTATCGGGCTTTTGTGGTATTTCCGCATCAAGCACATCATAAGTATCGAGAAACCCGATATCATAAATGCCCATGCACCAGTCCCCTACATGGCGGAAATCACCGCACTCGCATCGAGTGACACCCCGCTCGTCCTCACGTACCACTCAGGGTCGATGAAAAAAGGAACGTTCATCGCTGATATCATTATCGGTGCCTATGAGCGATTGATACTCCCACTCCTCTTTCATGCGTCGACGCGCATCGTCGCAGTCTCTCAATCTGTGCGCGGAGGGTTACTGCTGCCATGGGAAACGAAGGTGTGCACTATAAGTCCCGCAATCAATTTGGAGCGATTTACCTTCGCGCCACTTCCTCCCAAACAAAATAGGATAACGTATGTTGGGCGCATCGAGCACAGCTCCTA
>JAYSZV010000078.1:0-4850 GCA_043737875.1 Candidatus Lloydbacteria bacterium | reverse complement strand
TCCTGCCGAACCCCCCTACCCTGTATGGGTATTTTCTCTGTTGCTTAGTGCCTTGACACATATGATTACTGGTGATATAATATACACAGAAATAGTTTCATCACACACTTTTTTGGAGATTTACATGAGCTCATATCGAAAACTCGCTGTCGCCTTTCGTAATGAAGTTGGCATCTACGTCAATCCTGAGCGCAATCGCTTCTTGCCTGCCGTGCTCGAAATCGCGCATTCCCTCTCGCGTGGACGTAAACCCACTTCGTGCTCAGTCTTGCCTGGGGAGAATCTGCAGACGTGGCTCCGCAACACTTTCGTCGAAATCACCCCTGGTTGTTGCGACTTCACAGGTGAAGAAAGTTCGATAGCGGTTGATGTCATTGATTTTTATCAAGGCTGGGGACAACAAGCTCCTGAGGCCCATCGCATCATTCGCGCAATTGTGCTCGTCCGTCGCCTCATGCGACCCCACAAGCAAGATTCAGAGTATCGTGGTGACTTCACGTATCAAAGGGTCAACAAGGTGACGAACCTGAAGAAGAAGGCTGCGTGGCTTCGCAACAAGTATGGGAGCCACTACGACGACATCCACGATGACTACGGCCCCTTGGAAGACTTTGAACCCATGAGCATGCATGACATCCTTAAGGACGACGAATCCTTCGCGAGTGCAGTGGGAGCGTCCGTACCAACAAGCCCGGTACGGCGCGTGCGGAGGATTAGTTCTCCTCCTTCCCAAGACGTCTAAGTTCTTCTGTCTCCGTTTCTTTCATCTCTTCCTCCTCACTCGTGAGGGGGATTTCTTTTATTAAAAAACACCCGCGCTGACGGGTGTTTTGATTGATATGCTCTACTGGAGCGTTCCTGATTCGCCGATGCAGAAGAATTGAATGAGCGCGAATAGTTCGCGGTCGTTCATTCCTTTTTTGCGGGCTTCTTCTACGATATACCTTGTGAGTTCGGTATCGGGAAGATTTTGTAAGTCTTCGGACAAAACGAGCTCGGGAAATACATCGATCCAATCATCCTCAACTCTAGCGTCCATGAAACGGAAGTACTGCGCGACGCCGAACATGGCATCAATAAGCTCGGCAACAATCTTTGCCTTGTCGTTTGACTCAAGCGTTTCTTCGTTTACAAAGACAGTCATGCCGATAAGGTCGAAATCTTCCTCCGTGAACATCTCGGGAGTAAGCTTCGACTCGAGTGTGCCGTCGAGTGCACTGAGTAGCGTATTGCCGTCAGTGAGTTCGTCGAGACGGCGGAACACTTCCTCCTCTGCGATACTGCTTTCTTCTACGGCGGATTCAAGGTCGAAGGTTGGCTCAAAAAATTTTGTGCTTTTCTGCTTGCCCATGTGTACTCCTTTGTGCGATGTGCTATCTTGTTTTAGTCTACTTACGCACCCTGAGTTGTAAAGAAAAAACTCCAACTTGGAGATGAAAATGAGGGAAGGCAGAAGAGATTCAAGAAAAGTATGCTGAGATTTTCCCTGAATATTATTTTCAATTATTACGTTAGTTGAAGCTATAGCTTCAACTAACGTAATTTGTGTTACGCATGTGAGTATGCGGACTGTATCGGTTTGCCATTTCTATGAAGCTCTCATTAGACCGCGCAATGTAATGAAAAAACTGCACGCGTAAATGCGTGCAGTTTGTGTCTCATATTTTAGTATCCGCCCAGACCTTCCATGGGGGTGCCGGCCATGATGGCGAGTCCTTTTGATGTGCCGATACGCGTCGCGCCCGCTTCGATGAGTAGCAACGCTTGGACGTAATCGGAGATTCCGCCTGATGCTTTCACTCCCATCTGGGGACCGACAACAGCACGCATGAGGGCAATGTCTTTTACTGTGGCACCTCCGCCCGAGAAGCCGGTGCATGTTTTCACAAAATCAGCACCAGCCCTTTTCGCCAACTGGCATGCGAGGGTCTTCTCTTCGTCGGTGAGGAGCGCTGTTTCGATAATGACCTTGAGGATGCCTTGGCGCTCGTGGGCAATGTCGGCGATTGTGCGGATCTCGGACTCCACATACCGCACAATTCCTGCTTTGAGGCGCCCAATATGGATGACCATATCGAGCTCGGTTGCCCCTTGCGCAAGGGCAACGCGTGACTCCTCGATTTTGGTGGAGGGATTATTGGCGCCGAGTGGGAAGCCGATGACGGTGCCCACCTTCACGTCGCTCGCATGGAGGAGCTCTTTGGCATAGAGGACATAGCACGGATTGATGCATACGCTGGCAAACTGATGCATTCGCGCCTCTTGGCAAAGCTTGAGAATTTGACTTGGGGTTGCGTCGGGACGAAGCAGTGTGTGGTCGATAAATTTTGCAATGTTCATGCAGGGTCTCCTTAGGAAAAAGTATTCTCCCTCTACGCTATACTCCGAATTGTCGGTTGGCAAGTCATGCGAAGTAGCAGAAAAAACCACCGACATTTGGTCGGTGGTATGTGAAGCACTTATGCACGAACGATGCGGTGAAACAGGAGCTTATTCATTTCGACATGAGTCTTCTTGGAAAGCATCCACTCTCCCTTCAGTCCCGCGTATGCAGTGCGAATGAGTTCAGCCATTTCTCCTCGATAAAAGAGGAGTTTTTGCTCCCACTCGGCAATAAGTTTCAGGTCAGGTTTTCGCCACTCCCGCTCGCGGACTATCCCCGCCTCAAAACTCGCGATGTATTCACGAAGTAACGAGTCACCATCAATAAGATATGTTTTGAAAGTGGGAAAATGTTGCTTCATGAGCATCACCGCATATGCAACCCTGTTCATTGGAAGCTTGTAGAGAAAACGGTTCCCTTTTGGCTTCCGTAACTGCACTTGGGTGATGAGGAGTTTCCCACCACGCGCGACTGCAAAGCCTATGGTCATGACATGTACTCCACGATAATGAATCATGAAGCCGAATGTGCCATCGAGATAAACATCACGATCAAACGTGCTCCACCCACGAGGGTGGTACCCTGTCGTATAATTGAGCGTCACATCGAACTCGGGTAATCCAAACGAAAAATTGCGGATACCCTCGTACGCCTCTGCGAGTACATTCCACTCACGACTGACATCACCCGAACCCCAGCGCCACATGGAGCTACGGATTTTCTCTATAAGGTAATAATCGAGATTATTCTTGAAGAGTGATTCTAGGGAATTACTGAGGGAGATGATAGTGCTCGCCCTAATTTTCACTAGCTCTTCAAACGTGCATGTACCATAGAACTCATCCGGAAATGCGTGACAGTGACGATAGATGTCGAACACGCCTTTATCGTATTGTGCGCTTTGTTCGGCAATTTCTTCGGCGAAGGGTTTGAGTCGCTCCTCGAAATCGCGAATCGTTCTTGTGGGCACAACACCTACAGGAATTGTGGTGAGCGTGTGCGTGTAGGTCGAGAGCGGGACTCCAATCAAGGCCGATGCAATAGTCATGTTGACTCCTTATATAAATGTACAGATATTCGAAAAGTACCAGAAAATTACATTTTGTCAAATTCGTTTAGGTAAAAGAAAAGTCCCCAACGAATTGGAGACTTTTGATTTATCAGAAGCGAGGCTTCCGATAGAGTAAATATACACCCACGAAAAAATATTGCAAGCGCTTTTAGGTAGTGGGTGTGGGCAAGTGTTGGGGGGGGTAGAACAAATAAATCCTAGCTTCCCGGCTCTGTATTCTTGACCTTTTGGCTGAGCTTCCACTCTTCGATAAGTTTGTGATTTCCTCCGATGAGGACTTTCGGAACGCGGTATTTTTTCTTTTTCCACTCAAGAATTTCTGGACGAGTGTAGACGTCGGGGCTCGCGGTGCGTGCCTCTTCGACGGAATCGAAGGAACCTAAGACACCTTCTATCTGCCTTGCGACGGCGTCGATGACAATCATCGCGGGGAGCTCGCCACCCGTGAGAACAAATGGACCGACGGAGATTGTTTCTGCTTTCAAAATCTTTGGGGCGCGGGCGTCGATGCCTTCGTAGCGACCTGCGAGGAAAATAATGTCGTCGTATTTCTTCACCCAGTCTTTCGCCATCACATTCGTAAACTGCTTCCCCGCTGGTGCAAAGAATACGGTCTTCACGCGCTTCGTTTTCTTGCCCTTTGCCTTGGCGGCGGCCTTCAGGTACGGCTCGGCTTCGAGTACCATGCCCGGACCTCCGCCATAGGGACGCTTGTCGACGCGGGCGTGTTTGTCCTTAGTAAATTCCCGTGGGTTGTAGTATTTGATTGAAATCTTCTTGTCCTCCTGCGCGCGACCTAAAATAGAGTCGTCGAGGTAGGCGCGCATGGTGTCGGGGAAAAGTGAAATAATGTGAAACTTCATATTGAGTTTGCAGATTAGGCGAATTTCTCCCCAGGGGGATTTCCAAATTCATACTCCCGGTGGTCGTTGAATTTTAGGTCGTTCGTTGACGCCCTTGTGCGGTCCGAAGAACTTACGTGTTTGTAAGTCCTCTCGAACACGCACAACTCATCGTCTCGAACTTCATCCTACTCTGTTAACTCTCAAAGCATACTCATTTTGTGGGGAAAAGAAAACACTCACGAGGGTGAGTGTGCAATTGGGGGATTATGTTTTGTTGCCGAGGGGGTCGCCGTTTTTCTCTGTGTGCGCATGATACATGTCGAGCGCATGTGCATGGCGACGCACTTTGATGAGTGCGCGGACACGTTCGAAGTCGAGCCGTTCCTCTTCGAGCCTGACCATGCGCATATACTGCGCACGTTTGGTCGCTTCACGAATTTCTTCTTGGAGTCGCTCGCAAATTTCAATGGCGCGCGAACAGATGGCAAGGTCTCCATCTCCGGCGTGGTACTTGTTTTCGAGGTCAACAATATCGGGAGCACGATGCGTA
>JAYSZV010000077.1:0-1987 GCA_043737875.1 Candidatus Lloydbacteria bacterium | reverse complement strand
CAAAATAGATTTCACGAACAAACTCGAACAAATCTGTGACGCAAATTTCGTCGTCATCGGTGCGGGCGCAACTGGGGTCGAGATGTCAGGACAACTTATCGTGTACGCGAGGGGACTCGCCCGCGAATATGGCATCGACCCATCCCTCGTATCCGTCGAGCTTATCGAGGGTGCTCCCAAAATTCTTCCCGCTCTACCCAACGAGTTTACCGACCGTATCGAACACCATTTACGCGGGCTCGGTATCAATATTTTTCTTAACCGCACGATTGAGCGAGAAGAATGCGAGGAGGTGTTCTTGAAAGACATGAAGCTGAAGGCACGCACCGTTATTTGGACTGCGGGAGTCCGTGCAAATAGTGCATACGAGAACTGGCATCTTCCCATAGACAAGCGTGGTAAAGTCGAAGTAGATGAGCACTTGCGACTGAAGGCACATCCCGAGATATTTATCGTTGGCGATGGTGCTACAACGAAATATTCAGGATGGGCACAAACGGCAATGTACGATGGGGCACATGTCGCACAGGTGATTGTCGCCCTGGGGCGTGGTGCGTCTCTCCCGTCCTATGCCCCCCAAATGCCCATTAACGCCATTCCTGCAGGGCCTGAGTGGGCAGGAGTGCTCATTGGTGATATGCGCATCTACGGACGGTTGGGCTGGTGGCTCCGCCGATTTGCTGATCTTCGGATTTTTATGGCAATACTTCCATTTGGAAAAGCGTGGAAAGCATTTAAAAATGGGGAAAGTATTTGTGAGACCTGTTCCGTATGTTCGGTCGAATCACCCCACTTACACACCTAAATGAACTATGATTTTAGAATGAATTTGTTAGTATGAATTGATGCAGAACGGAGACATTACGGCATATTTAAAAGAAGTAAGCGGAGCATGGCACTCGGGTAAGGCTCGTGAACACACGCATAGGCCTGCGTTGCAGCATCTCATCAAAAGCATCGACCCAAAGCTCGGTGTGCTTAACGAACCTGAGCGAAGCCAGCATGGCGCACCTGATTTTGTTTTTTTGCGTGGTGAGCTTACCGTTGGGTACGCAGAAACCAAAGACCTCGGCGTCGACCTAGATAAGGTAGAAAAAAGCGAGCAATTGGAACGCTATCTTGGATATTCAAACCTTATTCTCACCGACTATCTCGAGTTTCGCTTTTTTCGCAATGGCGCACGATACGGAGAATCAGTCACAATAGCAAAAATAGAGGGTGGCAATATTGTCCCCATCCCCGAAGCTCACGCCAAGCTCGTCGATACGCTGAAAGATTTCCTCGAAGCAAAACCCGAGCAGATCAAAAGTGGTTCGCGCCTTGCGAAAATAATGGGAGGAAAGGCGCGCCGTATTCGTGAAAACGTGACACGGTTTGTTGTCGACGAAAGCGAGCGTGGTTCAGAGCTCCGCGCTATTTATTCCATCATCAAAAAACTGCTTGTGCACGACATGACCCCCGAGCAGTTTGCGGATATGGATGCGCAGACACTTGTGTATGGACTTTTTGTGGCGCGTTTTCACGATGAATCTCCAGACAATTTTTCGCGCAAAGAAGCGCGCGACCTCGTACCTCCCTCCAATCCGTTCCTTCAACACTTCTTTGACCATATTGTCGGTCCAGAATTTGACAGCCGACTCGCATATATTGTGAACGAACTGTGCGAGGTGTTTGCGGTCGCCGATGTGAAGAAAATCATGGAGAAATATTACGAAGAATTGAGAGCGAGCAAAAAAGGGAAAGAAACGCCCGACCCCGTTATCCATTTTTATGAAGATTTTCTCAAGGAATATGATGCTGCACAGCGCGTGAAGCTTGGTGCGTTTTACACTCCGATTGCTGTCGTACGCTTTATCGTGCGTGCAGTAAACGACATTCTCGTACGTGATTTTGCGCTTTCGGGTGGGCTCGCTGACACTGTGCGTATCGAGCGTGACGTAGTAATGCAAGGCAGGAAAATTAAAGAAAGCATCCACAAAGTACAGAT
>JAYSZV010000076.1:0-1993 GCA_043737875.1 Candidatus Lloydbacteria bacterium | reverse complement strand
TGATACCCATGAGCACGGTCTCGCCGACGACTCCCTCTGCCTGCCCACCTTTCACGGGAGCGGTGATAACGACACGCTTCGCCCCCGCATCAAGGTGCACCTTTGCCTTGTCGTACGAAGTAAAGAATCCTGTTGATTCGACAACGATATCAATATTGTACTTTGCCCAAGGAAGCTTCGTTGCATCTTTCTCCTGAACCAAAATTATTTTCTTCCCTTCGACGATAAACCCCGCTTCTTCTGTATCACTTGCAGGAACCACCGTCACGTCAAAACCAGAGCGACCGTATGTTGAGTCGTACTTTAAGAGATACGCCACATTTGCTGCATCTCCCAAATCATTTACCGCGACGATTTCTATCGACGGCTCCGTGCGCGCCAGCTTAAAAAATGCGCGACCGATGCGACCAAATCCATTTATAGCAACGCGTACTTTTTTATCAGACATATGTAGAGTATTAGTTATGTAGCCCCAATTGTAACAATGGTTTCCACTTTCGCAAAACTGAAAAATGCACTAGACCAAGAAGTCCTCCTTAATCACACCCTTTTTCATTTCGATATTTTTTGTGCGGAGCACCTCGCGATACGTTCCATCAAGGAGCTTTTCTTCAATGGTAATGAAGTATGTTCCGGGGGGTACAAGGAAATAGAACTTCCCCGTTGCGTCAGCCACTGTTTTCTTGACCACTGTGTCGAGCCCCGGAAGCCATGCCTTAATTAGTGCGAACGGTATTGGCTTCCCTGTTGTCCTGCTCAAGACCCGTGTCGTCTTGTGGGTCACATGCCAGAAGATTTGGAATACTACGATAGCGAAATAGACAAACATCACAAATCCATTGAGTGCGGTCGGATTGATAATCAACGTCAGTGCTGAAAATATCATTCCGAAGTAAAAAATAGCGTTGAACAACCATAATCGTATCGTTGTTTTCTTGGAGTACACTTGGAATACTTGATCCTGATTTTTTGCAAACTCATTCCAGTCGAACTCGATGGGGTCTAGTGGGATATTATACGTCACTGCCCCACCCTCACGGACCTGAAAAGAATCACCAAAATAGAGATTTTCATAAAATTCATCACGAGCACGTCCGCGCAACTTCTCCGAAGGAAATTTATAATGTGTTTTATTTGCCACGATGACGTACTCACCAGGATTAAGGAGGAACCCGTAGCGACCATCGAGGTCAGTGATTGCCTCACCCTTTGATTGGGACGTATCACGCACCTGTGCGATGACGTAAGCCGGATCGAGCGGACGCTTGGTGACCGAGTCGTACACGACCCCCCACGGCTCGTTGCGTTTTCTGCGGAAGAGTCCGGTCAAGAGTCCCAACACTTTGAGTAAAAGTAAATAAATATCGTACAGAGAGCCAACATTTGTCGCGAGCAGCACAGCCTGCGATGCACCAATCGCGACACCGAGGGGTGCTGCGACAGGAGAAATGTTATTTACCGGTTCCTGTATAGTTTCGATTGCGGTATTTACGGCGATCGATACTGCGCTAGGGATTATCGAAGGAAATCGCACGGGGAAATATACGTCAAATATTCCCGCGATGCGTTTGATGCCTTGTTCATCATGATTGAGGATGTTGATGCTAAATGGATATTTTAGCTGATCAGTAAATAATGGGAGCACTGCGTCATACCTCGTCTTCCCCTCATTGACACGTAGCAAGTAAGAGAAGGATTTATTATTTTGCGTGGGGTCTTCGACCGTGATAGCTATCGTTTTTAAAACATCAGGAAGTTTATCGTAACGTATTGACACACGCACGTTTCTTTCACCATTCGTACGTATGACTCCATTTTTTGGTACAAGTATTTCTTCTTTCGGCCCCATTTGCATAAACACAAAGTCTGCGAGCGTCAAATTCGAGATAATGACGCCAGGTGTTCCCGTTGCAGGGAAATCAACAAAGGGCCCCGTGGTGGTGCTGGTGATGGGAGGAAATATTGGTGGTGATGTTGGGGATCCTGGGGTTGG
>JAYSZV010000075.1:0-2021 GCA_043737875.1 Candidatus Lloydbacteria bacterium | reverse complement strand
AGCAGCTTTTCTTCTCTGGGGACTTTCCCAGTTTTTTTCAATTCGATATAAAAGCGTTCTATCGCTTTGTGCATCGCAGAACCATAGATACTATGCGGGCTTTTTGATTGGGGGAATGAAAGTAAATTTTGCTCGAGAAAATGCGCAGGCCCACCGTTTGAAATATCAAGAAAGTTATTGAGGTGAGTCACACTCATTTTATAATCCTTCACACGCTCTTCGAGAATCGCGCGCTCGCCCGTTGTCACGTCAAAGTACGCGGGATGCACGGTGCTCTCGGTCATGTTGTGCACTATCTCTTCCACGGAGATCGCAGTTTCTTGCTCGTGGAGGTGTGTGGCGATGGCCCCCGTCTCTTTTTCGGGAACGATGAATCCAATCTTGAGCGAATCCTTTCCTGCATCACTCTTGCGATAGCTCGTGACGTACAAATGCTTTTTGGCGCGCGTGAGTGCAACGTAGAAGTTGCGTAGGCGGTCGTCGCCACCTTCTCCAGGCTCGATGGGAAGATTGGTCGGGAATGGAAGCTTGTTGGGGAATCCCCTTCCTGCCCATATCTCTTCCTGGCACGAAGCGACAAAAACTGTCTCAAACTCAAGGCCTTTTGCCTTGTGCACCGTCATCAAGTGCACCGCCTTCTTTGCGCTCACAAATGGCGTCGTGTCAGGAAGCGCGATTTCGTGTCGTTCGTGCATGTCCACAAAAAGCGCGATATCGTCGATGAAAAGTGGCTTTCCGTTTTTGAATACTTTGAGTGTATTCATAAAGACACGAAGGCTTGAGAGAAAAAGAAGATATGCAGACTCTGAGTTCGCACGTGCATCTTTGCCAAAATAAAACTCACGAAACGGGCTCTTGAAATTGCGCGTGCGCTTATTTGGAGGAACTGGAGTAAGTGAATCGTCGTGTATTTCCTCGTCACCTCCACCCCCTGGAAGAAGCACTCCCTCAGAGCCAATGAGCTCATCAAGAATGCGCTCAAGTGGGTCATGATGCGAATCTGCACCAAGGCGGATGAGCCAATTCGCGATATCGCGGACCTTCGCATCCTTGTGTTCGCGCATCGCAGACAGCCACATGCGGTCACGGCGATTGGCCGCATCGACGGAAACTTCCCATATAGTTTCTCGCGATAGTCCCCAAAATGGCGCAGAGAGGATTTCTGGCAACAGGTGATCAGCGGGCTCCTTCCCATCTCGCATGAGGGACGCGACAAATCTGCCCATGGCGATGAGCATTTTGACGTGAGGTTCTTCGAATACATTCTGCTTGCGCTCATAGTTGATAGGAATACCGGTGGCAACCAATACGCGTGCGATGTCTTCGAGCTCTTTATGTTTGCGGGTGATGACTGCTATTTCCGATGGGTCGGCACCACCATCGATAAGGCGGTGGATTTCACGTGCCATATATGCGTGTTCGTGCGTGCGCGTGGGCAAAAGCATGTGCACGATGTTGCCCTTACCCAAATCTGGTCGCGACGCGACAAGCTTTTTTTCAAGCGTAGGTATGACTGCCTCAAGGCGCTCGTCACTCTTCTCGATGACCTCACGCGCAACATCGAGGATGTCTTGAGTGGAACGATAGTTCTTCGTAAGGACAATAAGTGCATGATGAGCAAACTGTTTGGGAAAATCGATAATGTTGGAAATCTCTGCTCCTTGAAAACGGTAGATTGCCTGATCGTCGTCACCCACAATCATGATGTTGGGCTTGCCTTCATTGACCTCAGCGCTCCCCAAGAGGCGTACGAGGCGTAGCTGAGCGTCATTGGTGTCCTGAAACTCGTCCACCAGTACATACTGATAGCGCTCTTCAAGCTCAGAGAGGAGTGAGGCGTTTTTTGATAGTTCATGGACCACATCGAGTAACATGTCGTCAAAATCATAGTAGCGTTCACGGTGCATGAGCTCACGATACCTTCGATACACAAACATGAGTGCCTCCATCTTTCCAATGTAAAGTGCGTCTTTCAACACGCGATTGCCATCCTCGTCTTTCTTTGCCCATTTTTCTTTCCA
>JAYSZV010000074.1:0-2021 GCA_043737875.1 Candidatus Lloydbacteria bacterium | reverse complement strand
GAGCCATTGAATGGCGTAGGACACAGAGCCCAAAATTCCCGATTCTGCCCCTGCAGGATATGCGAGCGACATGAAGTCAAAAAGCTCATGTACATGCGTGAGGTTGAACATGTGAATCGCCATGTAATACGAAATGATGGGGAGAGCGAGGATGAGTGCGGCAAGGAAGCGACGACGTGCCTCTTCGATCTTGCGCGCGTCCTTGGCCTCATCTTCCTCAATAGAGGCGGACTCTTCATCGGGGCGCACGAGGTCGTACCCAAGTTGATTCATGAACTTATCGATTTTCATCAAATCGATTTTTGTTTCATCGTACTCAATGGCGGTTTTTTCTGCGCCGTACGATGTTGTCACCGAAAGTACGCCTGGCTGTTTGCCGACGAGTTTGTCGATGAGCACTGAGCATGAGGCGCAGTGCATTCCTTTGACTTTGAGTACGATTTTTTGCATATAAATAATGATGAATAATTAATATTACTCCACATCCAACTTTACTTCGGTATTCAGTTTTACCTGCTCTGTGGGGGTTTTATGTGGAACACCAATCTCCGCAACATGCAAGACGCCGATTTGGTCGAAGTGACTTCGTTGCTGACCCTTGTATTTACCCTTCTCGGCAATGCCTTGATTGCACGAAACGGAACAATAAAACTGAAACTCGCCTGCCTTTGTCACAACAAATGGTGGCACATCGAGGGTTGCACGTGCAGGGATGCGCTGGGAAACTCCGTATGCGTCGATGCCGACTCCATGGTCGTAGTCGTCTTCATTCACGAATTTTAACTTGAGCGTGTCTCCACGAGTCGCGTAAATATCCTCGGGTTCAAATACCCACGAGTTTTTAAGAATGGTTATGGTGATTTCTTTTGTTGAACCGGTATCCACTGGCTTTTGGGAATCAGGAATAAAAAAAGCACGATACGCGACGCCAGAGGCGACGAGTGCGATGAGGACGAGCATGAGCGTGACGTATTTGTTCATATGAGTGTTAGGCGGTATTGAGGTAAATTGTTTATTTTCTTACTTTGGTTTTCTTTATGTTTTTTCTTCTGGTTTTTCTGTCGGTATTTCTTCGGGCTTATCTTGGGGTTTTATTTCAGCGGATTTCACTGGGGCAACTTGGAGATATTTCCATACACCAACCGAGAGTATTGCCATGAAGATAAGTGAGACCACCATCACCCCCCACCATGCGGTGCTCCCCGGCTGAAGAATTCCTGACCCTCCTGTTTCGTGTGCGTGATCGGTGTGTCCATCTCCTACTCCGTCTACAACGGGGGCTTCGTCGTGACCGTGACCTGCTTCTCCCACTCCTGCGACGAGCTGGAAAGTACCATCTTGCAAGAAATAGTGCGCACTCACGCCGACAGGAACAAAAGCGGTGAGACAAATGATTTGGAGCACAACGAGCGCGCGGAGTGTCTGGGTGATAATGTTTTTCATATTATGAATATTTAGAAATTAATGCCCGTGGGGTGACGCTTCATTCATGGCGGGTGCTGCAGGGGTGGCGACGCCTGAATCTAACTTTTTGATTGCATCGCTTACCGAAACCGTAGTGACCGCAGGACCACCATGCTCCTCAGTTGTCATCGTGCCATGTCCACCACCCTCTGATTTGATACCCTCGAAATTCATGAACCAGAATGGTAGGAAGATTGCGAATACGGCAATGAGGAGGAGTGAAAGTGTGACGTACCAATTGCGCCTTACGCGTAACAACTCTTCTTCGTATCCTTGAGATGTTGCATCTCGTAATCCGCTTTCTGAGCCATAACGCACTGCCTCTTCGAGCATGACGCGCTCCTTGATAATCCCATCCATTTGCGCCTCGAGCTCTTTGACGCGTGCCCCCTGCTCTCCCTCGGGAATATGGAGCATTGCCTCTACGCCCCTACGCTCTTTTTCGACGCTCTCCATTTTGCGTTGTAGTCGTTGAATGTCGAGTGCGGGAGTGCCCAGTACTCTTTTCTTTTCTCTACTAGATGTCCACCAGAATGGAAGCAACCAGAGAAATACGA
>JAYSZV010000073.1:0-4966 GCA_043737875.1 Candidatus Lloydbacteria bacterium | reverse complement strand
TCGCCGTTGTCGCATTTGGGTCGGTGGAAAGTCGCGTGGTGACGTCGGTAATCTTTTGGGTGATTTCGGTATTGGTGAAGGTGTCAATTCCGCTAAAGAACATGTCGGTCACGAGTCTTGGCGCTAAGTCGATTTGGGAAAGACTCGGAGTAAGCACAATTTGGAATGCTACTTCGCGTGGTGGCTTGCCGATACCAGTTCCGGCCGGTATTTCTCCTGGCTGCCAAATTATTTCATTCGTGTTTTTATTGTACGTAATGGATTCTTTTGAAGGAAATACTGAGCCATACCACCTCACGTATGGTGGAAGCGTCGCGCGGATACGCCCACTTGCGATATTGTTTGAGGTGTTCACGATACTCCATATGACGGTATAGGTTGTTTCCTGCTCGACTTTTGGAGGGATAGGACCACTGTTGGTGAACGGTCCGGTGAAATACACCGAGCGTGCGGCGATTTGTGCCTGCGAGGAGATGCGCACATTTTGTGAAAGTACAGTTTTGATTTCTTCAGGAACACTGACGTCCGAGAGGCGCTTTCCACGTACCGTCACTTCAGCGGTAATCACGGGGTTCGTGATGAGCTGATTGCCGGTCACAGGTGGTAGCGGGCGGAACGAAAACCCGACCTCACCTTCTGCACCAGACTCGAGTAGGGACAAATTTTTATCACCACGTTCATCCCAAAGAATGGTGTTATCAATTGAACTGAAAAAGCCACCTTTTCCCACCAAGACTGACGTGCGGTCGAGGACAACACCCTTCAGTTTCATTTCTATTTGTGCATTCGTAATTCTCGTCGGAAGGTTATTTTGATAGCTGATGACGCCGCGGATTGTCTGTCCGTATACTGCGAGCACGTCACCCGCCGGCTTGTCGTTGAATGAAAGTGTGATGCCGATGAATGGACGTCTGACGACTATTTCGGAGATAGCTTTACTGTAGAGTGTGGCGATATCACGCTCGGTCTTATCACTCCCTACTCCCACGCTCGTCTGAAATACGCGTTGTTGTGTGTCAGCACCCTCGAGGACTCCGCGTATTTGAATCGTATACTTTTCCGAGGGGTCGAGTGTGCCTACGCGCCAAATATTATTGCCGAATGTCGGCTTGGGGCTTGCATCAGAAAAAGTAAAGCCTTGTGGATAGTCTATTTTGATAAACACATCACGCAGAGCGATGACGGTATTTGAAACCGCATTCAGTGACAAATCAATCTGTTGTCCTGCATTTACTTCCTTGAGTGATGCGACGGTGAGATTAATTGGTGCCGCAAGGAGTCGTACGGGACGGGTGTTTTCTTTTGTAAAAATGGAGTTAATCCCTGAGAAGCGGTATTCAATTAATGCGCGGAGTTCCTTCTCCTCATTTTCCGCCCCAAGAAATATGGCTTTAGTGCGAAATTCCATTGACTCTCCTGCTCCGATGCTCCCGAATACTTTCTTTTGATCGCGCATGTCTTTGTCGGCGTTATCGCCAACGCGTGTGCCAGAGGGGTACAAGAGAGAAAGATTGGCATATTCAAGAGCAACGCGATTTTGATTTGCAACGCGCACGAGAATATCTGCCGGTATACCCGGAGTGACCCCGACTGGGGTTTCAAGGGTAATAATAATATTTTTGTCCGATGGCTTTCCCAGGGGGTCGAAATATTGATAGACGAGATATCCACCCGAGCTCATTATTGAGAGCACTGCGAGCACGACAACAGTCTTAAGGGCGCGGGTCACCCATGTTGGTTGCTTGTTGTTATTTCGTGCCGATACAATTTCGGTATCTCCCCAGTTATTTTCCACATCAACAGATGACGGCGAGAGTCCATCGTATCCTTTTTCGTCAGCTTGCTCGCCCGGCTTATAGAGACCGTGTTTCAGGCGTTCAATGTGACTTTTATCATACTCAGTATCTCTATCCATGTAGGACATATTATACCACGACGGGGTGGGGACGCACGAAAGAGGTGGGAGTAAATCTACAATTGTGAAGACCGAAGTGCCTGATTCACCCCTGCCACGATGGCGCTACGCATCGGGCGGATTTGCAAAAGGTTTTCTTGAGAATACGTATTATCAGCAAGTGCGGGTATGAGTGCGCCTTGCTCCCCCCAATACCCGAGTGCGTCAAGAAGGCGAACAACAAGAAGAAGCTCTGCATCCTTGAGCGACTCGTAGTCAGTGAGTGTCGAAACAAAAATCAAACCCTGCAAAAGATCGTCAAACAATGTTTCATGACGTTCTTCTCCTTGAATGAGTCGTCGCGCCAAATGCATGTGCTGAAGCGCCATTCGCCTTCTTCCTTCGTGTGCCCAGAGGTCGCGAAACGAAGAGATGGGAGTGGCGGAGATAAGCTTCCATCCATACTTGCCTTGAATTAAGTCGACACGTGCATGGGAGAATAGTTGGAGGGCGTAGCGTAGTCGGGAACGTGACTCGCGGATACTACGCGCATGCGCCACCACAAGCCCGAGGTCGCGAGTATAACAATAAAGAAGGCGGTCACCTTCGCCAGAAGGGAGTGTCCCCAGAATAATCGCCTCGGTATGGTAGATATGATGCGCCATGTGCCTAGTATAACTCAATTGGGCTGGTTTTGATGACCAATGAAATGGTTGTGTTAAGTTTGTCATTTTCTCCCAAATCTTTCTCCAAGGTATGGGTTTATTTTCACGAATCCACCATTTGTTTGTGAACTTTGCGCCTCCAGCGGGCGCTCGCGAATCCTCAAAAAATTCAGATTACAAAGCTAATCGGACCGAGCAATTTTTCTGCGGACACAAACAAAGGGTGGTTCGAGGGGGGGGGTAAGTAGTTACAGTCAGCACAGTATTATTTCCATAAGCGTACGAGCGCCAATCTTCTTCTCCCTCCATCCCTATCTAGAAAACCTTGTGGAGGCTAAAAGAGCCCGGCATGGTCAACGCTCCTGCGTTGCGGGCTCGCCGAGCAGAATCACAATTTTTCGCTGGAAAAATTGATGATGTGTTTTCTGGGTAGTGATGGAAAAAATAACTAGTTCCTTGTGATTGCCAATACTTCTCCCGTTTCATGTGCGATGGCACCAACGGTAGCGTTTATTTCCTCTGTATGATTCTTGTAGAGTGGCAGCGTGTCACTAGGTAGCGTGACGGAGATACGGTCACTCGGGGAGAGACCCGCCTTCTTGCGCAAATCTTGAATCATGCGGATGAGGTCACGCACTTCCCCTTCTTCCTTTAGAAGCGGAGTAATCTCAGTATTAAGTGATGCAATCACACCCCCTCCATTAATGAAGCGGTATTTGGGATTATTCTCGGCAGTAATGAGAATTTCTTCGTCGAGGTGCACGTCCTTCACATTCACCTCATCTTTGATGATGGCAAGCATTTCGGCTCCAAGTGGCGCACGCTTCGCCTCTATTTTATATGAAAGCTCGGCAAGTGGCTGTCGCACCTTTACTCCGTTTTCTGCGCGCACAGCAAGGGCCACCTCGACAATTTTGCGTACCGTTTCCATCTCTTCGAGAATCGTATGTGGAGAAACTCCCATGGCAGGCCACGTTTCGAGATGCACACTTTCTTTTTTGTCTTCCACCGCCAATCGTTGATAGAGGTCCTCTGCGAGGAATGGCATAAATGGTGCAAGGAGTTTCGTGATTTGAAGCAATATCCAGCCCGTGGTTTCTACTGCGGCGTCTCTATCCGCAATATCTTCTGATTTGAAGCGGTCGCGACTACGGCGTACGTACCATGTTGAGAGGTCGTCGAGGAGTGGCATGATGGGTCGCGTCGCGCGGTCGAGCTCATGCGTATCGAGGTAGTGGGTCACTTCTGCGTGCGTTTCTTGCCAACGAGCGACAATCCATTTATCAAGCGCATTTTTTCGCTCACCTATATTGCGTGGGACGGTCGTACCCGTTGCATACATTTCGTAAAACGAGCGTACATTGTCGAGGCGGAGCGTGATTTTCTTGTACACCTCGTCCACACCTTGGGGAACAAAGCGGAGCTCCTCACCGCGCACAACGGGCGAGTTCACCATATAGAATCGAATAGCGTCCGCTCCATACTTTCCTGCCATTTCCATGGGGTCGGGATAATTTTTGAGTTTCTTCGACATCTTTGTACCATCCTCAGCGAGAATGAGCCCCGTTGTGATGACGCTCTTGAACGCCGCGCGATCAAAGAGCCCAACCGAAAGAATGAGCATGGTATAGAACCACCCACGAGTCTGATCGACGGCTTCAGCGATAAAGTCCGCGGGGAAATTTTTTACAAACATTTTTCCCTCGGGCGTTGTCTCGTCGCCCATATAATGGAACTGAGCGAACGGCATTGAGCCTGACTCAAACCAACAATCAAACACATCGGGGATGCGTGACATAGTGCCTATTTCGCATGTGCAGTGATAAGTCACTGCATCGATAAATGGGCGGTGGAAATCGAGCTCATAGCGCGTGTTATGCGGGATAGGTACAAATGCAAAATCACGTGCTTGTGCGTAGTCAATATAATCATCGCCCTCCTTGTCGCGCATTCCCGCCGCTTCCTCATTGGTGGCGCCACGCATGACGGCGTCCATCATCCATGTGCCGTATTCGTGTGTCACAAAAAGAATATTCTTTCCGTGATACTTCTCTGCAGTTTCGTAGAGAAATTCCGCGATACGTAGTCGCATTGCTTCGAGCGTTTCTCCATTCGGGCTCGGCTTTGTGAATTTTTCGAGCGTTTAGTTGAAGTAGGTACGATACGTTTCAATAGAGCAGCCACTGAAGTCCCCCGTGTTCACCTCTGCAATGCGTGCGTCATAGATAATTTCATCAGCGGGTATGCCAAGTGTCTCCGCGACAATGCCTGCGGTCTCCTTGGTACGGAGTACGGGCGAGGCAATGATGAGGTCAATTCCCTTCTCTTTCAATTTGAGTGCAGTTGCTTTCGCGACGGTACGCCCCTTCTCCGTAAGATGAATGTCGTCTTCTGGCTTATAGCTCAC
>JAYSZV010000072.1:0-2028 GCA_043737875.1 Candidatus Lloydbacteria bacterium | reverse complement strand
AGTTTCTTCGCCGAACTTTGCCACCTCAGCAAAAAAACCTCTGTCATCATGATACGAAACTATTTTTTTTATTTTTACGCCATCAATCATATCTGAGCATTATCGCATTAATTTTGTTGTTTGTGTTTTAAGGTTACCCTCTCATCATCCATATCAAGTGCTTTTTTCATCAGCGTTATATCAAGGCTTGTATCACTAGGGACCCAATCGGGCTTTGGAATTGTCTCAATATCGCTTCTGGTGCGCTTGGCATAATCGAGAAGTGACATGCGAGGGCCACCGATATTCATCACCCCAACCGCGCTCGACCCTGCAACAGCAAGTATGAGAGGCGCAATTTCATCGACATAGAGCTTTGAATTGTGTTGGTTTTCATATACTTTTTCCCAAGGAAACGGTACGGGTCCAAAACTGAGACGCAATATAAGTGAATCGTGGAGCATTTGCACCGCACTTTCTCCACCCAACTTTGACCATACAAATCGTGATGGTGGGCTTACGGGGTCACCTTCTTTATGTGGGCCTTCTCCGGAGTAGACATAATCCGTCGAGACGTACACCAATTTTACTCCATACTTGTGACACGCGAGTGCGAGATTCGCAGTACCAATAATATTGACGGTTAGTCCGAGTGTAGGATCCTTTTCATGTTCCGGTGGCTTCGTTGCTGCCGCAAGATGGAGCACTACTTCCGGTGAATATTTTTTAAATGTCGCATCAATGGACTCAGTGCTCGTAATATCCATTTCGCCATGGAGGGGTGCGGTAAGCGTAGCTGAAAGTGCGAGGACCGCACGCCCGAGTAATCCCGAGCCACCCGTCACAAGTATTTTCTTCTTACCCATCGCGTTTTCCATGGTGAGATAAGTTAAATAATTCTTGGCTCCGGCACATGAGTTATCCAGCGACCGCCATTTTCGGCGTACCATGCTTGAAACTTATTTATCTCATTGGAATGATTCCATGCACCGAGAAATGCATAATCGAGCATTTTGCTCTTATCGGTTTTTCCAAGCTCGAACACCTCCTGCGCAACAACAGGAATATGGACGCCAGGATAAAATTTTCCTTGTTTTTGCGGAGTGTTGTCAGTGACAAACGGGATGAGATCAGGACCAATTCCACAGTAGTTGAAGATTGTTGTCGCCTTCGATGTAGCACCAAAGCCACAGACAGTCCTCCCTTCCTTTTTTAAATCATTCAAGATATCAAGGAGTCCAATTTTTGATTTCTTGATATTCGCGTGAAGCGTTTCAATTTTCTCTTCAAGGTTTGTTTCTTTTGCAAGCCACGGTGCAACCGAAGCTTTGACTGGGAATGTATCTTTGTGTCCCACATACATGCGGAGTTCCCCCCCATGCACTTCAACATGCTCGCAATCAAATACATGAAAGCCAAGAGGCTCGAGCATGTTATTCATAAACGAGATGGTGAAATACCAAATGTGCTCATCGTACACTTGGTCATACGATGTTTTTTCTACAATATCCATAAAATATGGATCTTCGAAGACGAAAACACCTTTCTTGCCAATCAGTTTTGTGATTGACAATAGGTAATCATCAAAATTTTCCACGTGGCAAGAAACATTGGCGCCAAAAACAAGTGAGACTTCTCCATGGCCAAGAATCTCATCGACAACGGCGGTATTCATAAATTTATTTAGCACCTTGTGCCCACGCCCGATTGAAATATCGGCGACGTTCTTGGAGGGTTCAATCCCCAGTGCGTCCACTCCAAGATTTTTCCATGCTTCAAGCATGATTCCGTCATTGCTACCCATTTCAACCACAAGCCCCTTTCCAGCATACGGGAGGAGCTTCTCTGCAGTTTCTCGAAAATGTACTTGCATGCCCTTGGACATCGACGAGAGGAAGGCATAATTCTCGTGGAACATTTTTTCTGGCGGAACTTTGTTTATCAGTCCAATAGCTTTCGTGGTTTTATCAAAACCAAGAATCATGTCGTAAAAATACTCTGAGTCATATTGCTCAGGCGTAAGAAACGCATTCGCGATGGGCATTTTGC
>JAYSZV010000071.1:0-5031 GCA_043737875.1 Candidatus Lloydbacteria bacterium | reverse complement strand
TTTCTGTTTTTGTCATACAGAAATTATTTCATTACTTTTCATCAGTGGCAAGAATGACTAACTCATGACTAGCCGAGTTCAAGCGTTTCATCGATACGTATTTGTTTCACAAATTCGGGAACGTGGGACACGAGTATCATCGCACCTTGGTATTGATCGAGAGCCTTCGCAATGATGGGGATATGGCGAAAGTTTATGTGGTTGGTTGGCTCGTCGAGAATGAGAAGCCCAGGGCGCTCAAGGACGAGTCGCGCAAACGCAACGAGTCCCTTCTGTCCTTCAGAAAGACTACCTATTTTGGTATAGACCATCGCACCCGTAATCATAAAGCTCGCAGCGGTCGAGCGAATCTTCTCTTCGTCTTCGCGAGGAAGCACTGCTTTTAGCTCGTCATATACCGTGTGATCAAAATTGAGGGTGGAGAAATCTTGTCGGTAATACCCCACCTGCACACCCTTTCCCACGACTGCACCTTCGGCTGTTCCGCGTGCGATAGACTCAAGCAACGTGGACTTCCCTATGCCGTTGGGACCCGAGAGGAGGAGATGCTTATTTTTGCGGAGCGTAATATGCACGGTTTTTTTCTTGGGCTTATGGTCGTGAATGACCGATACCGACGTGAGCGTGAGCATGTCTCCTCCAATCTCTTCTTGTGCAGGAATAATAAATGGACGAATCGCCTTGTCCTCGCGACGGACGTCAACTTTTTCTTCTTCCATTTCCTCTATTTTGTCGCGCATGCGTTTCGCTACGAGACGCATTTTGGAACCCTTTTGTGCAAAGAAGTTAACCTTGTCTTTATTTTCCTGAATTGATTTTGCCAATTGCGCATTCTTTCTATTCTCACGCTCGACGCGTGCAGTGATGTCACGCAGTACATCAAAGTAGTTGCCTGCGTATTGCTCAACGACGTGGGTGTGCACATCGAGGTACAAGACGCCGTCAGAGAATGCATTCAAAAAATCTGCATCATGGGAAATCACAATGCATGTCTTTTGGGACGCCACGAGAAATTCCGTGAGATGCGCAATTCCTGCCTTATCGAGATTATTCGTTGGCTCATCAAGAAGGAGAATATCGGGATCAACGATGAGTGCGGCTGCCAGGAGAAGCCTCGCCTGCTGTCCGCCGGAAAAAGATTTCACGATACGATCGAGCGGAGCTTTCAAGTGTACTACTTCCAATACCTTTTCGATTTTGGGTTCGATGTCATAGACCTTTTTGGGGAAACGATGTTCAAAGAACGCACGAACAGTGAGGTCGAGTTCCGCGCGCGGAATAACTTGCCGTGCGATAGCGATGGATGCCCCTCGCGTCACGTGCACGCTTCCCTCGTCGGGCTTCCGCTCGCCCGTCAGGAGGCTAAAGAGCGTACTTTTTCCTGCTCCATTTTGACCCATGACGGTTATCTTGGCTCCCGTGCGCACAGAAAAGCTGACCTCACGTAAGATGGGCTTGTTGTGTCCGTGTTCAAACGACACGTCTTCGAATCTAATGATGACTTCATTTCCTGCCATTGCCGAGAGAGCATAGCAGAAATAGACGTATTTGTATAATATTTTGCATAAACAAAAGAGACCCGAAGGGTCTCTTTTGTGAAGTGTGAATACAGAGAATTATTGAGCCTTTAGGCTCGCGTTCGATTCCCCTTGCCGTGATTCCTTGAACCTGCCTTAAATACTCAAGCGTTTATCTTGCAGTATTACAGACACTTCTTCACCGGAGAGTGTGCGACCGACGTAATTCAGTATTTTAATTCCTTCTTATGGTTATGCTTTAATTTAAGGGTGTATTGTATTGTTGTTTTGAAGAAACGTTTTGATGGAGGATGTTTGGGTTTATGTCATTGGTGATGGGAAATTAGCGAATAATTACATTGGGCGCAAGATGGCCACAATGTACGCTAATCATAAAACAATGACATGAACTCCTAATGAAGACGTTTAGGTGAGGGGCAGAATGATGGTCACTGTTGTACCCCAGCCCAATTGACTGACGATATCCAATGAACCACCGTGTCCTGTTGCCACCTCTTCTGCAATGGCGAGGCCTAGTCCTGAGCCCTCCTTTGCAGAGCGGGCAATGTCCGCGCGGAAAAATGGCTTTGTGACATGAGGAAGATCCTTGGGTGAAATACCGATACCTGTGTCGCGAATTGTAATATATAAATTTTGTTTTGAGGTTCGCTCGTCAATAAATATACTTCCACCTTTGTCGGTATAGGTAACTGCGTTTTGCACAATATTGGTAATCATACGCTCGATTTCTTGAGGATCCCCAAGAATCCATACGCCGTTGTGTAGCGTGGAGCGGCGTATATACTGCTGACTCTTATTTTCTGCGAGCAACATGAGTGTTTCATGCATGCCATCTAAGAGTGGGTTGATCAAAAAATTCTTTTGTGGATCGTCGACGCGCTTACGCTCAGCGGACAAAAAAAGCAGATTGTTTGCGAGCGTGGTTAGTCCATCTATTTCTTCAATGGTACTTTTCAATAATTCATTAATTTCCTTTGGAATATCCTTGCGGGAGCGACAAAACACCTCAATCTCCGTCTTCATGACGGTAAGCGGGGTGCGAATATCGTGTGCGGCGTCGGCCACAAACCGGCGCTCTCGATATTGTGAATCCTTAAGTGGGCGGAGTGTCACGGTGGTCAACCAATAGCCCAATAGGAGTACTACGCAAGAAGCGACAAGGTCAATGAAAAATATTTTTCGTATGAGTATCTCTCCCGCACGTGCGATAAACTGCTGTTGCAAGGAATAGTTAGCTACCTGCGTCGCAATGGTCGCAGTGAACTCATCGAGCAGTAGGAAATAGAGCACGAAACTAAAGACACTGAGCAATAGTAGCGTTAACCCCGAGTAGATGACGGCGAGCTTGAAACGAGTGCGGTAAACGTGATCACGCTTCCATTTTATAACCAACACCGCGAACAGTTTGAATAATTTTTCCATCATCATGTATTTTTTTGCGTAAGTTTTTTATGTGTACATCGACGGTGTTGCTGAACGACGAATCAGCATAGTCCCACGCGTGATCATAGAGCTCATCACGAGTAATGACCACTCCAGGGTGATGCATCAAATATTCCAAAACCATAAATTCCTTGAGGGTGAGGTCGAGCAACGTCTCTTCCATGTGCACGGTATGCGCCTTGCTATCAAGGGTGATATTGCCAAGCACAACAACATTTGGCCTATACACATTACCACGGCGCAAAAGGGCGCGGATACGCGAAACGAGCTCATCAAATGCAAATGGTTTTGCGAGGTAGTCATCGGAGCCCGAATCAAGCCCCTCTACTTTATCCTCTGACATTTCTCTCGCAGTAAGCATGAGCACAGGGATGGTCACCCCTGCCTGACGCCACTCCCTACAGACGGCAATTCCGTCTTTTCCTGGCAACATGATATCGAGCACCACGAGGTCATAGTCATCGCGATTCATAAGAATACGACGTTCGCCCGTGACTCCATCATGAAGTAAGTCGACCGCAAAACCTTCCCCTTCGAGCCCTCGCTTTAAGCTTTCTGCAAGCTTTTGATTGTCTTCAATTACTAATATTTTCATATGTAAAGAGTATATGACTCAATGATGAAGTCTTCATGAAGTCTAGAAACTCAATGACAGCTTCACGCATTTAGTATACCAGCAAACTCATAGTAACTATAGTAGGGGTGGGTATATGTATTCACGACGGTCTAATTGCTCTTCTTTTGACCCTTTATAAGTGACTGTTTTTGCTGCCGTGAAAACTGTTTTATGCATAGTTCTCGACGGAGCGCATCTCCTTTCGTGGCGTATTCTTCTGTGTGCACGATTGCAACGCCTGCATGTGCGCGAGTGTACTTACCACCCTTCCCCGTTTGATGTGCAATCAATCTTTTCTCCACGTCATTGGTGATACCCGTATACAGCGTATCGTCCACGCAACGCAATATATAGACAAAGTAAAGCATACAGGAAGCGAAGGGCTTTACATTTACGGAAGAAATTCGACGCGCTTCAGCATCGCAGAAAAATCTTTGACGATTTGATCTTCTGGGGTTAGCCATGACACCGAGAACACATAGATGAATGGGCCATTCATCACGGCCACAGACCCACCCTCATAGAGACCTGACCAGCGATATGACGCACCCGGAATACCCGCAACAGTTGCGTTCATTGGGCTCTTGTCCCCCACATTCCAATTGGTGTCACTGGGAAGCCACTCAGCTAATGTTTGTTTCTGCTTATTGCGATACACGTTCACGGTGATGCCTGTTGGACCTTCGCGTGCGACCGTTGATTTTCCATCTAATAAATCGCGGTGCTCTTGCGTGTCTTCAACTAATACGACAACCAAGTGGGGGGAGGTCTCTACGTCCATTTCCTTAGCCTGTAAATAATAGGTCGAAGGATATTCTATGCGCAAACCGTATGCGGGTGATGCATAGGGAATCATGGTGGGTGTTTTCACCACCGCTGGAGTTACTGTTGTTGATGGGGCAATCGCGCCTCCCTCGGTCGGGACTTCATTGGTCTCGGTTTTTAGAAAACGAGGGATGTAATAGCCGAGAAATAATGTTCCCATAATAACTAGTGCGAGGGTGGCGTATCGGTAGGGTTTTGTAGTCTTCATTGTCTATCTGTATACGCTATATTTTCTCCATTGGGAACGGTACTCCCTTGCCATGAATGACCGTTATCTCTTGATCACAGGAGCGTCCCGTATCATGTGTATTCCACTTGCTTCCATCAGCGGGCATCGGGTAGTACGAGGCCTCACTTGTGCGCATATCTTCTTTAGTGCCCACAAGCGAGAACGTTGCACAAAGTTCGTAGACGGCTTCGGTCACGATGCCATTTTTTCTTTCTGCTTCAATGATGCGGTATTCATAGGGCATTCCCGTTTCAGGGTCGACGACTCGTGATGCGCAGTACTGGTAATTTGTTGATGATTCAAGTAGGGAGAGAGAATCCGGTAACTGACCGCGTTCCGAGGTAAAGTTATTGATACATCCCGCAAGCTGGCTTAGGTCC
>JAYSZV010000070.1:0-2059 GCA_043737875.1 Candidatus Lloydbacteria bacterium | reverse complement strand
GAAAAATATGAGGCATATCGGGATATGTCGAAGATTTTTCCATTCATCGTAGCCCAAGATTTTGAAGGATTGTCGGAAATGATTAATTGGAGATGGTGTAACTACTTCACTCCGAGCATTTCAAAGAGGAGCTTGCGTACGAGTGTCACATTTTCTTTCTTGGATGCAGAAAATTGAATGATATCAGCATCGGGAAATTCCTCTACAAGCTTCGCCATTACTTTTGGCCGATCATTGCCTGATAGTTTGTCTATCTTGTTGGCAATAAGGAGAAGCGGGTGTCCTTCCTGTCGAGCGAGCTCTATAAGCTCACGATCGTGCTCAGTCACCCCAACGCGGGCGTCGAGAATCAGCACAAGGAGTTTTGGCTTGGCTTCCCCGCCGGTGATATACCATGCGATGTGTTTCCTGATTTTATCCTGTGCATCATCCGTCATGCGCGCATAGCCATATCCAGGCAAGTCCACAAAATACCCTTTGCCCCCCACTTCGAAAAAATTAATTTCCTGCGTCTTTCCTGGGGTGGAGCTCGTGCGTGCAACAACCGAGCCCAAGATGGCGTTGATGGTCGAAGACTTCCCCACGTTTGAGCGACCCACAAACGCTATCTGTGGTTTGCCGTCAAAGAGAATATTGTCCGTCCCGCGTATACCACGGCGAAATTCCACCTTGGCGCCGGAGGCAGTTTGGGGCTTGTAGTGCTTCGTCGCTTTCTTTGGAAGTGCGAGCTTCTTGGATTGCGCGGAAGGTCTTTTTTTGGGTTTGGAGTTGCGCTGCATATATGCGCATACTAGCCGAGAGTGAGTCAGGGTGCAACAAAAAACTGCGCAGTGCGCGCAGTTTTCAATTCATTCTTTTAGTCAGATTTTTCTGATTGCGGAGATTTTTGCGCACATGTAGCACACGTCTGCCCCGCACCTTCGGTGTAATAGGCCCCGTCCTTAAATCGGAGCGGGTCGTCGATGTGTGTCCGCATCGCAGAAAAACCCATTCCTTGGGCACACTGTACGCAAAACTCTTCGCCTGTTTCATTCTGACGATCAATTGCATCTGCTAAGGTGCTATTGGTATTCATGAAGACCTTTCTGGTTAGAAAAAACTCTGATGGTAATTATTCACATAAAGTGACAAATGTCAACAGAGTGAGCGCGCGACCTCATGCTATACTTTGCACATAATTTTCAAAAATTTTTACTCACACACGTGCACATACTCTTCATATGGAAAATGAACACAACCAAGAAAGCGCATCTCAACCCGTTACAAAGAAAAAAGATGACAGCCTCAGCATTCCTCTTGCTATAGTTTTTTCTGGCATCTTGGTTGCGGGAGCAATTTTCCTGTCCGAAAAACAAGCCACCACTCAACCCGTCGCTGGGGCACAAGTTCCCACGCGAGAACAAGCGGGAGCCGATTCGGCGAACGCACCCGTTGACCTTCTGACCCTCAAGAGCGACGACCATGTGCTCGGAAATCCAAACGCGGACGTGCTCATCATCGAATACTCAGATCCGGAGTGTCCGTTCTGTAAGCGCTTCCACACAACGATGCTTCAAGTCATGGAACAATACGGAAAGTCAGGACAAGTTGCGTGGGTCTACCGCCACTTCCCGCTCGATCAGATTCACCCAAAAGCACGCAAAGAAGGAGAAGCGATGGAGTGTGCGAACGAGCTTGGTGGCAATGAAGCATTCTGGAAATACACTGACCGACTCTATGAAATCACGCCTGCGAACAATGGGCTCGATTTGGCCGAGCTCCCAAGGATTGCAACCGCGGTTGGACTTAATGCGGCAAAATTTACTACATGTCTCGATAGTGGCAAGTATGCAGAGCGCATACAGCGCGACTTTGAGAGCGGAGCAAATCTTGGCGTACGTGGTACTCCATATTCTGTGATTTGGAACAGGAAGACAGGCAAGCAGATGCCCATGAACGGTGCCTACCCATTCGAGAATATTAAAACAATGCTCGGACTGGTCATCGAAGCGCCATCTGCAAAGTAGAAAATTGAAACGTACGTAAAAACGCACCCACGTGGGTGCGTTTTTATTTTACG
>JAYSZV010000069.1:0-5090 GCA_043737875.1 Candidatus Lloydbacteria bacterium | reverse complement strand
TCGGTTGTGAAAGTTCCGTTCTTGTTACCCAAGAGTCGTTCAAAATATGCCTGTCCATCTTTGTAGGCGGTGAAAGGTACATCGCTTGATGCAATGATGTTTGCTTCAAGATTGAGCCCCGCTATATTTCTGCGGGTGAAGTTCGCGGAGCCTATCATGAGAAAAGTGGATGTCGCATTCTTTCCAGAAAAGAATTTTGCATGACACTGCTCTCCGTGTGTGTCACAAAAGCGGATGGCAATTCCTCCTGCACTTTGCGCGCGAAGCTCTTTGGCAACAGGGCGATTGGGAATACCATTTTTCACATAACCAAATGCATCTTTGTTTGGGTCGAGGATGATGCGAATATTTGCTCCACTGTTCGACGCATCGATGAGCGCATCGATAATCTCGCGTTCGCTTAAGTAGAACATCACCATTTCAAATGAATCACCGCGTTTTGCGCCTCGCAAGCGCGCAAGTACTTCCTTGCGAATTTTTTCTTCAGTAAGGAGGCGCACTTTTACGGGACCCTCTTCGTCAACGACTTGTGATGCGCTGTAATTAGGTAGATTTCCTCCTGAAATTCCTGCGACGCGTCGCTCGCTCTCAATAACGTCTTTCCATATGCTATCGCGTACTTCGAGTGCAACGTTTCCGTGCGCGCTTGAGCCATCATGCGGGTTTGAAGAGGTAACGAACGTCACCATTTTTTCGCCTGCTTTCTTTCCTTCATTGGGAGCGTCCACAACAAGAATTTTGCGGTGATTGGCTTTAAAATTAAGTAGCGCAAGCCATGAACGAAGCGTCACTTTATCTCCACCATGTTGAAATATATGAGGAAATCGTCCTCCTTCCGTACTATTGCCCATCCATGAGAAGAGTGGCCGCCAAATCGCGCTCCAGACGAGGTTTGAATCATGAAGCTGTGTGAGGTCTGTTTCAATAATAAGTGCACCCGCTTTTTTTAATACAAGATAATGAGGTGACACAAGTCCACCGTATAGAGAATTAATGGGGTCTGTAATAAACACGACTGCCATGTGCCCGTCTGCCTCAAGCCTATTCTTGATTTGATCGGTTAGCTCTCTTGCGAGTGGGCGTGTCGTCTCGGGCGAACTTGACTGGAAATCATTCCATAAGAACATATCAAAGAGCATGAAATGTTTTGCTCCGCCAATCAAGGCAAAAACTTCATTCCAGATAGCCTGCTCTGTTTGTCGTTCGTTTTTCTCATTGATAAAAGTGTAGTCCGCAAAAAAGCGCACACTTTTATCTGGAACACCATATGTCATCTCTGGCACAATGAGTGCTTCAGGAAATGGCTTCCATAATTGATAGGAACCCGTAAAGACGATTACGACGAGTAGGAACTTAAGAAATCGCACAAAGAGTTGTGTCATGGTCTATTCAGTATATAGAAGCTCGGAAGAAACGACTATGGGCAAAGCGGTAATATTACTGTGCATCGCGTTTATCCCCTTCATCTTCTATCTCTCCCATTATCTCCTCAAGAATATCCTCCATCGTGACAAGCCCGATAATGTCTTCAGTATCACCCTCTTTGTGTACGAGATAGAGGTGCGAGCGGTCGCGCGTCATTTGGCGAAAGACTTCCTCGAGCTTCATTTTGTGTGAGACGCGACGCAATGGAGAAACAATAGTTTCTAAAAGGTCTTCGCGTGAGTCAGAATTCAGTACGCGCATGACGTCATTGGTGTGTACGTACCCAATATAATTATTGACATTCCCATCATGTACGGGAAATCGTGAGTAACCTGACTGGGAGACAAAGTGGGCTATCTGTGTGACGGGAACCTCACCAGAAAGAGATTCGATAGCATCTTTTGGTGTAGTAATGCGCCCCACGGGTGTGTCATCAAAGTTAAAAATATTTTCTATCATCTGACGTTCAGTGCGGTCAATTTCACCATGTTCCAGTCCAAGTTCTACCATGATGCGAATTTCTTCCTCAGAAACAACATTTCTCGTTTCGAGGTGCGCACGTTTTCGAAACCATCTCTCAAGGATGACAAATAATGTTGATGCGGGATATAGGAGGATATAGAAGATATAGATTGGTAATGCCACACCTCGTGAGACTCGTTCTTTGTACGCAAAAGCCAAAGTTTTTGGGAATATCTCACCCAACAAGAGAATGAGCACTGTAGAAAATCCCGCAGCGATACCTGCACCTAGGGAGCCAAATTCTGAAATGGCGAGTACGGTGGCAAACGACGCGATGGAAATATTAACGATGTTATTTCCGATGAGGAGGGTGACGAGTAGTCGCTGGGGATCTCGCTTTAATTTTGCAACAAGCTCCCCCTTTGGTAACCGTCGCTTCTGCATGATGCGTACCTGACTATCGCGAATAGAAAAAAGCGCAGTTTCCGCGGCGGAAAACATAGCTGAAAGACAAATAAGTATAATAAAAATAATTATATCCATATATGATGAGGGCTATAATGAGAGTCCCTTGAGGTGTGCCTTGAAATCTGCACCAATATCCTCGCGAATGAGCGCGTAGTCGACCATTGCTTTGAGATAGTTGAGTGGGTCTCCTGTAGTGAGCCACTTTCCATCTTCTACTTCTTCTACCATGAATCTTCCCCCGCGTAGAACGTATGTGCTGATAGCGTCGGTGACCCACAATTCCCCGCCCTTTCCGAGCTTGGTATCCTTGAGAATATTTACGATTTCAGGCGTGAGTATCATGCGTCCAAATTGTGCGAGCTGAGAGGGTGCTTCTTCGGGGGAGGGTTTTTCAATGACACACTCCATCTCCCGTGTTCCATCCTTCAGTTTTACAATCCCATAGCGATTCACATGGTCCTTGGGAACTTTCTGTACTCCAATAACAGGGGCACCATGACGCTCGTAGTTGTCGATGAGTTGCTTGGTGAATGAGGTCTTCGAAAGCACGAGGTCATCGCCCCATGCGAAGACGAAAGGTTCGTCATTAAGGAGACTTGATGCAGAGAGTATCGGCGTGCCATTTCCATATGGACCCTTTTGGCGTACATAAATAAAATTCGCCATTGATGAAATACGCTGAATGTCTTCTAGGAGTTTGTGCTTTCCGGATTTCTCTAGTGAATGCTCAAGTTCAAAAGAGCGATCAAAATGATCTTCAAGTGTTTTTTTATCCCACTTCGTGACCAAAATAATGTCTTCGATGCCCGCTTCGACAAGTTCCTCGACGACGTATTGAACAATAGGCTTATCGACAATGGGGAGCATCTCCTTTGGCTGTGCTTTAGTAGCAGGAAGAAAGCGTGTCCCACTTCCCGCAACAGCAATGATTGCCTTTCTAACCTTCGTCTTCATGGTGTTGTCTTCCCTTTCTTGCGCTCTGGATGAAGTCCTCTTCGATCTCAGTGCGTGCGGTGCGCACAAATCGCTCTTCGACGTACCATAGTACTTCAAATATGGTGAGCGTAAGGAATGTCACATACGCAGCAATGGCATAGAGCCCGTATCCGCATGCAGCCCCTACACCTGCGACGACCCAAAGCCCTGCTGCGGTGGTGAGCCCCGTGAGCACTTGGCGCTGTACGAATATGACTCCCGCACCGAGAAAGCCGATGCCTACGACGACTTGCGACGCGACGCGGAGTGGGTCAAAAATAAATGTGTCTGCATATTCAAATGACACCATTCCGGCAATGACGATAAAAAGTGCTGCTCCAAGGGAGACGAGTGCATATGTGCGCATGCCCGCGCGCTTCCCGACGCGAGAGCGCTCAGCACCGACGGCAAGTCCTAAAATAACTGCAACGGTGAGGCGTATCATTATCTCCCATTGCGTGACGGCAAATAGTTCCATGTGTTTTCTATTATACCGTGTGGTTTCACTCTGACAATGCTCCCAACGTCGGGATTATGAAACGGGACAGAGCATCTGTCCCTCGGCGGTTATCGAGGAAATGTGTTCACGGCCTATTCCGATTCGCGCGAGGCGTGATGGGTCTTCGAGGACTTCACGACAAAGCACTGTACCCGTAGAAAGGAGTTGCATTTTTTGACCATCAGAGAGTGTTGTGAGGCACGTGATGGGGTGTGTCTGCGTTGATTGAATGAGGTCCTGCAGTGTGTGGCCCTTTGGATAATTCCAGCCTGTCAGTGCAAGTCCCGCGCAGGAAGCATATTGGATTGCTTGAGAAGTGAAATTGGTATTTGTAATAAGCCACGCGCGGTTAAAGTGTGCGCCACCGTCTTGTACTTCGAGTCTCTTTTGTATATCGAGAAATCGTGCGTGCACATATAGTGCTACTTTTACATCGGACTTAATGTCAGGAGAGTTGTGATACTTTGCTTCGACGATAATGCGCTCATCGTTTTTTTCTGCGACGACATCGACTTCGTGTTCGACGCATGCACCGCGCACGATTACTCCCACCTGCGTTTGGTATCCCTGTGCCTCAAGTATGTGCGCAATAAAGCGCTCAAAAGGAAATCCGGAGGGACCGAGTTGCATGATGGCTTTCTTCAAGCTATATTCCGCGGCCACGGGCTTGTGGTAACGCGCAAGGAGGCTAAAAGCGTGTTCGTAGATGTCGCTGGTGCGCATCCCATCGTGCAAGTCTTTTTCGACGTGTAGGACTATCTCTTTGACGAGTTCAGGCGGAGCTTTCGCTGCATAGAGAGAACGCTCAAGTTTTTTGGGATCCCAAAACTCGCGCTCCCCAGACATTTTTACTATTGAAATGTGCTCTGACATAACGTAGTGCCTACTTGATGATGGTTGTCCCCACAGGACTTACCCAATCTGTTTCAACTATTTGTATAGGGCGATTAACGCCGTCCACCGTAAGGGTGGTAGTGATGTCCTTGGGCGCATCTGCTATTACCTCGAATGGGTATCGCGTCGTAAACTGTGAACAAAATTTTTGATCGAGTAAATTGTCCTTTGTCGTCAACTCAAGCTTAACGACATTGGGTATTTTAGGGTCCTGAACGACCACAGAGGTGACCGTGAAGCAGGAGTGCGGAAGCTTGATTTGCCCCGTGAAGCGATGAATATCGTCCTTGTGTGAATGAAAAACTCGCACCGAATTTATGATTTGAGCAGGTGGTAACAACGTAGGGTCAGACTCCATACGTTTTAT
>JAYSZV010000068.1:0-5096 GCA_043737875.1 Candidatus Lloydbacteria bacterium | reverse complement strand
GAATCTCGATGGACAAGCAGTGGGAATTGTTGTAACGGTTGCGGATGCCACTCGGCTCGTTGTGTATCCTGCCTCGCGCATCCTTGATGTGGTGAACGTGGTTTCAGTTGATGCGAGTCGTGGAGGTGGAGAAACGTCGGATAAGCTCAGTGCGGGTTAATTCCCACCGAACGCTCGCGAGTATTGACTTTTGTCACAATTGTTGTATTTTATTGATATCGAGGTTTTTACTGAATTAGACCAAATACCCATGCCACCATTCAACAACTTCACCACTAAAGCCAGAGACGCGATACGACGTGCCCACGAACTCGCTATAGAGCGCGGTCAAACACACGTGACCCCCGTGCACTTATTGGCGGGACTCGTGCTTCAAGATGAAAGCATGGTCCTTTCTATACTCGAAAAACTCGATATTGACCCTGTACTCATGACAGAGTCTATTATTGAATCCCTCGAAGAAGCCAACCCGACAGGCGCACAAACAGCTTCCTCATACCAGCTGTACCTGACCCCAGAGCTCGCACAGGCACTTGAGGCATCACAGGGTGTAGCAAAAGAGCTGAATGATCAATTTATTTCAACTGAACATCTTTTCTTGTCTTTGATGAACATTCCTTCATCGGCACAAGAAATCATCGTCAAATTTCGTATCGACAAAGACAATGTACTTCGCGTGCTCTATGAGTTGCGTGACGGTGGAAACATCGATGGCGAAGGACCAAAGAAAATGCGCGCTATTGGCAAATATACACGTTCACTGACGAAGCTTGCGCGTGAAGACAAGCTCGACCCCGTCGTGGGCCGTGACGAGGAAATCGGACGTATCATCCAGATACTTTCACGACGCACCAAAAATAACCCAATACTTATTGGCGAAGCGGGAACAGGAAAGACCGCCGCAGTGGAGGGACTCGCACAACGTATCGCCAAGGGGGACATTCCTGAATTCTTACGCGACAAGGAACTCGTCTCGCTCGACCTCGGACTCCTCATCGCAGGTACAAAGTATCGCGGAGAGTTCGAAGAGCGCCTCAAAGCAATTATGAAAGAAGTAGAACGCGCAGAAGGCAAAATCATTCTTTTCATCGACGAGATCCACACTATTGTAGGTGCAGGAGCTGCCGAGGGCGCAATGGATGCATCCAACATGCTCAAGCCCGCACTTGCACGTGGTGAACTCCGCGCTATCGGTGCAACGACAATTAAAGAATACCAAAAGCATATCGAAAAAGACCCCGCACTCTCGCGTCGCTTCCAGCCCGTCTATATCAATGAGCCATCCATCGAAGATGCCGTTGCTATCTTGCGTGGGCTCAAGGAAAAATATGAAATATTCCACGGCGTGAAGATTACGGACGATTCTATTTTGGCTGCGGTCAATCTCTCGAGTCGTTATATTTCCGATCGTTTTCTTCCCGACAAGGCAGTAGACCTTATCGACGAAGCTGCGTCATCACTCCGCATCGAGCTTGAAAACAAGCCGACTATTCTCGAGCAAACACATCGCAAGATTATGCGCCTCGAGATTGAAAACGAAGCACTCAAACACGAGAGTGAGAGAGTAGGGGGTAAGAAGGCGAAGGACCGCATGAAAATCATCAACAAGGAGATTGCTGACCTCAAAGAGGAGACTCGCGAATTCGAGCTTAAGTGGAAGAACGAAAAAGAACTCGTCCTTGCACTGCGCAATATCAAAAAAGAACTCGAAACACTTCGCCTCGAGGCAGAGAATGCTGAGTCTCGCGCCGACTTGGCAAAGGCCGCGGAGATTCGTTATGGCACAATTCCCGCACTCGAAAAGTCACTAGGGGACAAGGGTGCAAAGCTCAAGAAACTCCAAAGCTCGCGTCGTATCCTCCACGAAGAGGTGACCGAGCAAGACATCGCCAAAGTGGTCGCGAAGTGGACGGGCATCCCACTTTCACGCATGCTCGAAGAAGAGGCCTCCAAGCTTGGACGCATCGAAGAGGAGCTCACGAAGCGTGTGGTGGGACAAAACAATGCAATTCAAAAAATTTCCGACGCTATCAAGCGCTCTCGCGTCGGTATCGCAGACCCCGGACGTCCTATTGGTTCATTCCTTTTCCTTGGACCAACGGGTGTGGGAAAGACAGAGCTCACAAAAGCACTGACAGGATTTCTTTTCGATGACGAAAAGGCAATGATTCGCGTCGACATGTCCGAGTACATGGAGAAGTTTGCCGTATCGAAGTTGATCGGAGCACCTCCTGGATATGTGGGCTACGAAGAGTCGGGCAACCTCACGGAGATGGTCCGCCATCGCCCTTACTCCGTCATTCTTTTTGACGAAATCGAGAAAGCGCACCCAGAAGTCTTCAACATCTTGCTCCAAGTACTCGATGATGGGCGACTCACCGACTCGAAGGGTCGCATCGTGAACTTCAAGAATACGGTCATCGTCATGACGTCGAACATCGGAAGTGAATTCATCGACAAGATGCAGACGATTGGTTTCGGCAATCATAATGATGCCGAAGAATATTCGCAGACGAAGGACAAAGTGATGCTTCGACTCAAGGATTACTTCCGCCCAGAGTTCTTGAATCGTCTCGACGATATTGTAATGTTCGATATTCTCTCCGAGGACGCGCTCAAGAATATCGTGAGCATACAGGTGGAAAAATTGCGCGAGCGACTACTTACCAAAGAAATCAAACTCTCAATCTCGAACGATGCGCTCGCATATCTCGCCAAGGTGGGATACAACCCGCAGTACGGTGCGCGCCCACTTCGCCGTCTGATTCAAGACAAGATTCTCACCCCCGTCGCTACGACCATCATCAAAGAGCGCATGATGTCGGGAGGCATGGTCACTGTGGGCATGAAAGGTGAAGAGATTGATATCAAGGTAGAAAAGAAGAGAGAAGCAGTGCGCTCGAAGGTGCGCACAAAGGTTAAGTCTCACGTATAGTTTTTCCCAGCAAAAGAAAACCACGCATAATATACGCGTGGTTTTTTGTGCGTTGACTTCGCTAAGACTCTGGGTAAACTGCTAACGGAACATCATTTGTAATTTCTAAGGAGTATTTCATGGAAGCAGAAATGACAGTTGGCGGTTCGTCCCACCTTCTTCGTGATGTGCACGATACATTGGCGCGTCTTTCAGAACCGCATCGGAAACAACTGAATGTTGTCTTGGGTGCATTCCGCTCCCTCCGTGGGGATAGGCGTGCGCACGTGGGGTATGTGACGGTCCCAGTCACCACCGGCAAGCGTTTCTACGATGTCCTCTCAAAAGAAGGCGTCTTCACACGAGAGGCCCTCGCAGAAAAATGTGGACCCGCGTACTTGTATGAAAACGTCATCGTACCCAACGTTGCCGAAAGCATTCAGTTTGTCGACAAACTTTGTCTCACCGAAGACCGCTTGTTCATTGCCCCGTCAGTTTTCGACGCCAAGCCACTGCAGTGGACCGACGATGCATATATGGCCTTGTGGTACAGGGTCATCGGAGAGATGGCAGGCAAACACAATGTCATGGATGGTTGGGCTTATAGCTACGGTGGTGTACGTGAGGTGCTATTTTCGTTTACGCTCCAATTTCGCATTGTAAAGATGAGTAATATTGGGAAAGCGATTGATGAGTTCAAATTCGAAAACTTTCTCCCCGGTATGACCCATAAGGAGCTTATTTCAGAACTCGAGAAAATGTGGGCAATCCGCGTTTACGACAGCAAACAACAGGAAATCACCCTCCCGATGGCGCTAAGAGAGTGCGTGCGCGTGATTACTGAGCTCCATGAGCAAGGTTTTCCTGTGGAAAGCCTATTCAATGCTGCATGGAACATGATATTGATTCCGCCCTTCTCACCATTACTCGGTGATCCCAAAATGTGCATATATCAAGACACGGGATATAGCGAGGCGAGGAACGACCTCTATGCATTGCAGAAGAAGATTAAAGGAGCGAAAGCCTAATAGAGAATAATTGCCGACATTGTCGGCAATTTTTTATTGGTCGATGTGCATCTATGGTCCCATTCACAGATAAGTTTCTCTGCAATATGAATGTGACACAAGGGCCCGTAACATAAATAAGTAGAAGATTATTTATGAGCGGTCCCTATGCAGGAAAAAGTATTGTGGTATCGTGCGTAGAGATGTAACAAGTGAAGGGAAGAAATAGATGAACAAAAAGGATTATTTCGTTGATGCGGATATTCGTGTTGCGGAAGCGCTTCCGAGTACTGCATTTTATGACCCTGCATTTCTTGAGTTAGAGCGAAAAATGTTATTTGAGACTGCATGGCAACTGTCCCCAGTCTATGGCGACGCCATGGGCGATGGTGCAACTCCGCTTTGCGAATTGATTGCAAAACCACTCACGGTTGCCCCGTTTACGCTTGGCGATACTCCGTTGTTTCTTTCACGAGATAAGGCAGGCACACTGCATGCGTTCCCGAATACGTGTACACACGCATGGTACCCACTGGTGCATGAATCACGACAGCTTACGAGTGACCGCATCATGTGCGGTCAACACGGAAGGCAGTTTTCTTCGGATGGAAGATTTCAAAAGCATGCGAAATTTACTGGTGCTCATGATTTTCCTCGTGCATGTGATCATCTAAAGGAGCTCCCCGTAGTGTCGTGGTGGAAATTTGTATTCACTGCACTTGCGAAGCCAGAAGTTCCCCTTGGTGCATGTGTTGGCGATATGGAACAATCAATTTCACGATTGATTGAGCGTAAGTGGACACATGTTCGACAGCAGTCTGAAATGTCAGTTATAGAAGAGAACTGGAAGTTTCATGCATGGAATTACATGGATAAGTTTCATATCTCCTACATCCATGGGAGTAGGGGTGGGCTTACCGATGCGGTAAATCTGCCGACCTACCGCACAGAGCTTTACGATCGCTCTGCACTCCAGTGGGTATACGCACGTGACCCAAATGATGGGTTCGAACCTGCCGATCTGCCACAGCGATTTGTGTGCCCTACGGACAAAGCCAAGAGGGTGTATGCACTGTGGTGGTTTGTGTTTCCCAACATGACGTTCAATTTCTATCCGTGGGGACTCTCAATTAATGTCTATGACCCCATGCTCGGTGCGCCCGAAAAGACGCGTT
>JAYSZV010000067.1:0-5123 GCA_043737875.1 Candidatus Lloydbacteria bacterium | reverse complement strand
ATGAAGGTGGCGACTACCCAATGTACAACTTTGGTCGTGATGCAGTCATGAAACAAGGGATGGCAGAATCTGCACCAACAATGGCAGCAAATGTTCCTGTCGGAGAAAACAAGTTTATCTCTACGGTGACCATCACCTACGAAGTGCGCTAAGTCTCTATTGCGCAACGCGCAGTGATAGCAAATCCCCACTCGATAGAGTGGGGATTTGCTTTTGATAGTTTTGACAAACCGCACCACTTCCGTAAAGTGTGAGAAGAGTATATTGAACATTATTAAAGGAGTCGTTCATGAAGACTATCATCGCACGATGCGCTACATACATTGCGCTCTCGATCTTTACTCTCCTCACATTCTTTACCAGTGGCGCCTTTGCCGCAATAGACGCATCGGCATCAATCCCGACAACGGAAATGGTTACCATTCGCAAGGGTGACACGCTGTGGGCGATTGCGACTGCCCAACAGTTGCCACGAGAGGATTGGCCGAAGTACTGGAAAGAAGCGTGTGCGCTTTCAAAAATTGCATGCACCCATGATGCATGGAAGAAGCTCGCTGTGGGTACAGTCATTACGGTGCCTCGTAGTGCGGATGCCATTTTTCGCGACAAACAATTGCAGAGGGACGCAATGAAAATCGAAGAAAGTACGAACAACGCAATCGCTCTCGCAATAAAGCAAAAACTAGACCAGTCGGTTAAAGATATGACTGAGAAAGAGTCCAAGCTGCTCGTAAGGTTTCAAACTATCCTCATGATTTTATCCACCTTCGCACTAATTGCCACAGGAATCCTTTTGACAATTATGGTAAAGGGAAGTGCGGAGCGCCGAGCAAGTGGCGCGAAACTGACCGAGGCCGAGTTGCCCCACAAAGAACCACCCATTCTCACGCGGAACGACCTTGGTCCGTGGCACCCGACGTAAGGTGCTTACTTGGGAGGGGGTCCTCCAGAATACACCTAATCCCTAAGTGCTACACCCCGCGTACTTAGTTCTTTAAATAGTTTTTGCCTCAAAGCGCCTTACAAATAGGCGCTTTTCTATACCTTGACTTTATTGCTATTATTGGTATAATTGTATCTGGATAGAGAGTATTTCTTGGTGTCGTTTTTTCGACACCTTCAAGTTCTCACGTCCTCTTTGATATCTGTTCACTCAACACTCAACTTTAGGAGCCAATATGGCAATCCCCAAACGAGAATACCGAGAATACCGAGACGAGCATGTCCCCAACAACGTCTTCGCAAAAAGTCTCTCTGGCTTTACGCCACTCAAGAAGGCCGATGACACTGAAGGAAACGAGCAAGCGTCTGAATCAACTGTGGCGCCCCAAGCACCAGCATCCCTGGTCGTGATTCCCATCCTGAAAAAAGGCAATAAGAGCTTTGACGTGGAGGCAACGGTGGCTTTGGCGAATGTCACCAAAGCCGCCCAGCAACAGCAAGCCAAGCAGGCAAACGAAAGGCCTCCCATGAAAGCGCAACTTCGTGCCACTCGTGTGGACGCGCCGACGCCCGTCGAGCAGTCCAAGAAGGAATGGAAGGGTAATATCCCTGTTTGGGAATTGTTCGACTGCGACCAATCGGTACTGTTCGGGCACATTGGCTCGCTTCTCCAGGCGAAAGAAACGCCAGAGTTTGCTTTTTTCTTCGAAGAAGATGAAGGCTTCTCGGCACTTGCGATGAGCGTCACGATTCATGGTGAATCGGTAAATCTCAAAGCAACGCGTGCAGAAGGCAAGCTGTCAAAACGTTTCCCGAAGGGCTTCACCCTCTCGGTGGAAGAGTTGCGCGGTGCGGTCCTTGTGTACGATCCCAATCACCTCCAAAAGGTGAACGAGTTTCGTCGCGTGATGGACCTGCTCCGTTCGCAACTCCACTCCTCGCTCTCTCGCAAGCTTTCAGAAGCACTGCGGAAGTCCGGTCGGTAAGCAAGTCGCACCCGCAACTTTCGGGTTGCGGGTGCGTGAAAGGAACCCCCATGTCACTTGTTGATAGAATTTTTTCGGTAACCAGCCGATTCCTCTCTCCGCCCGAGGCCACCCAGATGCGGCAACCCGAGTTGCCTTCTGAAAGCTCGATCCCTCCGTCAACGTTTCGCACCGATTCGCGACTTTGGAGAGCGCGAAGATTCGAAGCAGGCATCTACCGGCTGTATCTCGAAGATGGTGCAAAAATCATTTTCAAGGTGTGGGCGGTTCGGCATCGCGAAAGTGATCGCCTGATTGTGCGCGTGTTTCCCGTGTCGTACTACGATGCAGATGGAGTGCTCGTGAAGAAAGTGGTGCGCAGTGAGGGCAGTGTGTGCCCATACTTCTCGCGGACTATTCTGCGTGGGCATTGGAGTCCCGAACGAATTCCCGATGTGCATCGTAATGAACTCGAATTCTGGGCACCCCTCTTCTGTGATGGAGTGGAGCGCTACGAAAACCAGTCTGTTGAACGTCGCCCTTGCGACGCCTAAAAGCCCCCTCCGGGGCTTTTTTCTTTTAGGCTAAGACTGCTTGACGCAACGAGTAGAAAACTATATACTGGCTTCATCAATAACGACCCCCGCGGGTTGTTTTTATTAGGGCAGTTGAGTGAAAAGAAAAAGAAAGAAATTATTGCTTATATAAACAACATGATATTCATCGATTACTTAAAAGACACCAGAGCAGAACTTCGTCACGTGACATGGCCAACGCGTCGCGAAGCCATTAACTACACGCTTATCGTACTCGGCATCTCTATTGTTACGGGACTCCTTCTTGGACTCCTTGATTTCGTATTTGCAAAATTGGTCTCGCGATTCATTTAATTATTCATCATCTGCCTCCCATGGAACAAGAAAACAATACATCCGCACAAGCTGCCCGAGGTCGCGAGTGGTACGCCATTCACACCTACTCGGGATATGAGAATGCCGTGGTGCGCAATCTCAAGCAACGCATTGAGTCCTTAGGTATGGAGGATAAGATTTTTGATGTGGTCGTGCCGAAAGAAAAGAAAATCAAAATGAAGGCAGGCAAGCGTGTGGAAATCGAAGAAGAGATTTATCCAGGCTATGTGTTGGTCAACATGGTGTACGACCCAGACTCATGGTACGTCGTGCGCAATACTCCCCGTGTCACAGGATTCGTGGGTGCAGGAGTAGTCCCCGTGCCACTCGATCAAAAAGAAATCGATGCACTCTTCAGCCGAATGGGCTCGAAGATGATTAAGCACACCATAGACTTAGTGGTTGGTGAGTCGGTCATCATCACCGACGGACCATTCAAGGAGCTTGAGGGTCGCGTGGGGGAGGTAGACGAAGACCGCGGACGCGTCAAAGTCATGGTTCCGATGTTCGGACGTGAGACACCCGTTGAGCTCGATTTTCTTCAGATAAAAAAGATTTAATTACAAAAAATAAAAACACCCGCTCGGGTGTTTTTGTTTTAGCCCGAAGGGGGGCGGGTAAATCTTTTGATGATGAGAATGATGATGAAAAGGAGGATTGCCATCGCGACGAGGTACCCTCCACTAAAAAGCATGAATCCTACAATGAGGAGCTCTTCAGTCGATAGATCCACCTGAAATCGGAGTCCCGCCATCCCTGCGCCAAATATGACTAGTCCCAACCAGAACGTCCACCAGCAGTATTGCATTCGACCCTTGAGAAAGTCCTCAGACCGACTAACCTTATCCTTTTGGTTCATTGCGCGCTCCTTTGAATATCTACCCATAGACTAACAGGGCAGAGGAAATGGTCAATCTCCTCGGACCATCTGACCCTTGCGCAAACTGGGGAAATTCAGTAGTATCATGCCATTGGAATGCGTGCAGGCGCACGGCTTCTCGTTCCAGAAGTGTAGTATGGCTTCTACGTGCTACAAATAACGCATTCAATCTAAACTAAACATATGGCTAAAAAAATCACCAAAAAACTTAAACTGCAAATCTCAGGAGGCAAAGCGACACCCGCTCCCCCTGTCGGTCCTGCACTCGGTCAGGCGGGCATCAACATTGGCGACTTCGTCACCAAGTTTAATGCTGCAACAGCAAAGATGATGGGCGATGTTATCCCTGTCGAAATCACTGTCTACGAAGACCGTTCGTTCACTTTTATATGTAAGGTTTCTCCTGTCTCACGCCTCATCTTGAAGGCGCTCGGTAAGGACAAGGCGTCGACAAAGCCGGGTACGCAAAAGGCGGGCTCACTCACAAAGGCGCAAGTACGCGAAATCGCAGAAAAGAAAATGCCTGACTTGAACGCTGCTTCGATTGAGGCTGCAATGAAGACGGTAGAAGGTACTGCACGCTCCATGGGCGTCACCGTAGCCAACTAGCGAAACGCTCAATTTGGGCACATTGCTTCGTTGACCGCACAAAAAACTGCCAAGCAGTACTTAACGTACAGCTTGGCAGTTTTTTGTTTGTCGCCTCGCACTGCCTCCCAAATTGAGCGTTTCGTCTTCCGCGCTAGACTCAAAAAAATGTGTTTGGGAAAAAGCTGAGTTCACAAAAAACTGCGTTTGGGGAATGGGGAAAATAGCACGAAAAAAATGCCTGTCAACGAAGGGGAAATAAGGAAGATTTGGTATACTAGAAGCATGAAGACGCCCGATACAACACCGCATGTGCGCCCGTCATGGGACGAATACTTTATGAAAATTGCGGAGATGGTGGGCACGCGTGCGACGTGCGACCGCGGTCGCGCAGGTACGGTGACGGTCAAGAATAAGCGCATGCTTACAACGGGGTACGTGGGCTCGCCGGTAGGCCTCGACTCCTGTGATGATGCAGGTCATGAAATGCATACCGTGATTCATGCGGACGCTACACAGACCCAGCATTGCATACGCACGACACATTCAGAACAAAATGCCATCGTGCAGGCCGCACGTGTGGGCGTATCGCTCGAGGGTGCAACACTCTACACACATATGGCACCGTGTTACGTGTGTGCCAAGTTGATTGTGAACGTCGGAATCGTGCGCGTCGTGTGTGCCAAGGATTACCATGGGGCATCGCGTTCAAAAGAAATATTAAAAGAAGCAGGAGTTTCGCTTGAATTGTTGTCGGGGGAAATGGAGACGTACGATAATATGTAATTGTGGCTTATGAAAAAACTTATTTTAGGATTTACGGGTGAGATGGCGAGT
>JAYSZV010000066.1:0-5163 GCA_043737875.1 Candidatus Lloydbacteria bacterium | reverse complement strand
TTTTTACACACATAAATTTATTTGGATTATTCTACTATTACAACTGCGGTCATATACGGATGGGGCTCACAGTAATACGGGAATGTCCCTGTGCTGGTGAAGGTGTGCGTGTATAACTCTCCTTTTTTCAGGTAATCACTCGCGAGTTCGTTTCCACCCTTACTGGTGATTGTGTGTGACGCCATATCATAATTGGTCCATGTGACGCTGTCGCCTTTTTTAATAGTGAGTTGCTTGGGTTGATACGCATAATCAAGCATCTGTATGGTGTGATTCTTGGGCGTAGGAGTTACACGCTCAGTCTTTGCTGTAGTTTGTGTTTCTCCTTTTACGGCAGGCACAGCGGGCTTCGGCGTAGGTCGAGTGGTGGTGGCAGGCATTGGCTCTGATGCAGTAATTGAGGCAGGGGAACTGGTGGACTCAAGGTATCCCTTATTTACATCCTCGCTTGCGCTTGGTTCATTCGCGACAGTGGTGGATGTCCCTACCTGTTGACTTATTATTGTCTTTTTTTCTGCGCGGGTGTCCATAACGACTACCGCGGAGAGGGTGAATACGATCATGATGACGACGGCGGTGATAATTGCTTTGTGCATGGTTAGTGGGGTTATATATTATTTCTCAACAATATCTGATGCACGATGAATCGTGCATCAAGATTATTGAGAATGAAAAATGCCTTAGAACTTCTCAGGGAACTGCTTTACGATGGCACCAGAGAGTGCATCAGCAATTGTTCCGATTTGGTTATACGCATCGGTCTGCTTCTTGTAGGAAAGTGCATAGTCTCCTGCTCCGTATGCATCGACTGCACCCTTCAAGTGAAGCACGTGATCGGTCACGAGTGTGGCAACTGCTTCACGAGGAAGATTAGGATTTGCCTTTGAAAGGAAATCAGCAATTGCAGGAACATATCCCTCCGTGAGATTCTTCACTGCCTTGTCCATGCCTGCCTTATCAGCGCCCTTCGCTGCGACGGTATAGTCGACGAAGAAACCAATGTGACTTCTCCATATTGCGAGAAAAGGCTCCTTTGCACTTGCTCCATAAATACTTGCGATCGCGTCGGCGATTGCAACAGAGTTCTTGTCGAGCTCACCTGCTGCTGCGCCGAAATCTGCGCGACCATCAAATCCACTGCGGACCGCTGCGGACGCAAGGTCCACGTGCTGACGCTCAAGTGCGTTCAACGCGACGCGCAAATTTGCTGCCTTAGTGTCGGTTTTGCGCATGCTCTCCTTTGCCTCCATGATAAACATCTGCATTCCACCGATGAGCGTGCTCAACTGCGTCAAGAATGATGCAGGCAAGCTCACCATGCCCCCCTCTGCGAGTGCAATACTTGGAGCACCAACGGTGATGCTTGCGATGAGCGCAACGACGACAACTGACTTTTGAATTTTATTCATACGATTCAATTATTTTTATTAAAGTCCGCCATAAAAGCGGAATTGATACGGATAATATGTGGGTTAAGTGCCATTCAGAATGTACTTAACTTAGTTAAGTATATGGGAAACAGAATTCCCTGTCAACGAAACACGGAAATAACGGCTTATTATTGGGGTTTACTCAGGTAAATATGCTTTCATCGAGGTGACGGGCATATCCCTCGTATTCCCTTCGACGACCTCGAGGGTGTGGAGATACCCGAGTAAGTCTTTTGGTTTCACGCCATGAAAGAGGGGGCGCATGCCCGCGTGGAGGCGTTTTTCTATTTCTTGAAGCTTCTTTTTCCCCTCAGGAGTAATGACCAAAAGACGCAAACGTTTGTCGTCTGAGTGATTGGCTTTTATCCACCCCGACGCAGAAAGGCGCTTTATCATTCGACTCACCAGTGGCGCTTTCACGCCAAGGAGGCCGGCGATATCCGACGCACGGATTGATGCAGGGTGGTCGTCGATGATGCCAATCATTGACCACTCGATAGGTGTGAGCCCGTCCTCTTTCAAGAGCAGTGCTGTTTGTTGCTTGAGCGCACGATACGCACGGGACTGGAGAAGTCCTACGGCGTACGTTTTGCGATTTCTCGCTATGGTGCGAATGTGATCAAATAGTTCCATGTGTTTGCGAGCGTAGACTACTCCCTAATGGCAAGTACCACAAGTGGGGGCATATATTCATGGTAGCACGTGCACAATATGCAAGAAACCGAGAACCAAGATACTCCATACTTATGAAGTAGCAACTCAGCCACACACTATGAAAATTATTTCATTTTTAGGAATCTCCGTCGCTCCTCAATGCCAAAGTGCTCAATTGCATATCGCAGTGCAGTGCGAGGCATGCGGGGTGTGTGCGTAGTGAGAAATGATACGAGCGTAGAACGTGATTGCTTGCCTACTTCACGGAGTGTCCACCCCACCGCCTTATGCATGAGGTCTTCTTTGTCTCTGAGAAGCATTTCGGAGATCGAAAGTGCGTCCGCATAGTCCCCTGCCCTGATGAGTGCGTGGGTTGCAACAATCGCGATGCGTCGCTCCCACATATTTGGGCGTCGCGCGAGCACGTACAGTATCTTTCGATTTTTATTGAGAAGGTACGCACCAAGAATTGCAGCCGCGGATGCATCGACGAGGTCCCAGTTGTTGATGCGTTTCGTGCTCGCGAGATAAAACTTCACGATGCGCTCTTGTTCTTTTGGATTTCCCTTTCTCTGTTGCGCAATCAATATATGAAGCGCAGTGAGACGGCACTCGTGAATTGGGGAATCAATGAGTATCTTGATTTCAGATAAATCCATGTCGCAAGCCTCGCATGCAATCTGTCTTTGCTCGGGTACAGTGACCCCGAGAAATACATCCCCCTCTCCATATTGCCCTTTGCCCGTTTTGAAAAAGCGTAAAGACTTGGCAGCTTTTTGGTCCGAACCAAGTTTTTTGAGACGCTGATTTATACTTCGTGCATTCATCATATTTTCAATTTTTGTCGGAGTTATCGATAATCGTATACCACATCGTTAAAGTTCATCACTTTATCATGTGCATCGATGTGGATACCCTCTGCCTTATAGAGTTTCATTCGGGTAGTACGCTCTTTGGGATTGACCCATATGTGCCCATCGGCATACACAATACGGTGGAACGGTATGCGAGTCTCGCCTGAATCATATGCTTTCCCCAAAACGCTCGTCACGCTCTGCGCCGCCATGGGGCCCGCTCCCGCCGCTCGCGCAATGCGTCCATATGTACTCACTCTCCCACGAGGAATAGCCAGTGCCGCCTTAATAACTCTGTCAGTGAAGTCACTCATATGGAGGATTATAACAAAAAAAGATTGTGTATGCCCCGCCCTAGGATTTACCGTTGGTGGGCGGTATCTACTTCATCAGCACTTCAATAACAAGTGGTAGATTTATTTTATAACAAAAATATTTTTAATTATTTCACCACACTTTATATGAACCTCATGAAGATTGCGCAACGTTTTATGCTTACCGCGGTATGCGTCGGCTCGCTCACCATTATCCCCTTTGCCCATGCTGGTGTAGGTGACCGAAGTGCACTATTTTTTGATGATTTTGAACAAGCGAGTTTTGCTAAATGGGAAACACCCACCAGCCCTAATTGGGAAGTGAACTTTGGTTCGCTTGCGGGTACATATGGAGCGGATGTTGAAGGCAACACTGACGGCAATGATGCCATTAGGCGTTCCGTTTCCACTCTTGGGCATAACAACATTGAAATTTCGTACCGCTTCAAGGCGGACAATCTCGAAAATAATTCAATAAACAACGATGCAGTGCGGGTACAATACTCTTTAGATGGAGGCAGAAACTGGGTGACCATATATTCGATTGCAGATGGGGAGGACGATCATATCGATGGCACCAATCTGGGGTTGTATCATAAATTCCATTCATTGCCTGAAGGTGCCGCCAACAATGCAAATTTTGTTATTCGCTTCGACCCACAACTCATTGGGGGACCAGACGAAGTCTGGATTGACGATGTTATGATAAGCGGAGTTGAGATGCCCGTTGCATCAACACCCCCAACTCCACCAGTTACTCAGCCGGTTACTCCACCCGCACCTGTACCTGCACCTGCCCCTGCCCCGTTGCCAACGCAAAATGTCACTGAGCAAACATATGCAGTGTGTAACGATACCATCGACAATGACCGTGACGGTACCACTGATGTATTTGATATTGGGTGTCTCGATTTTCGTCAAACGCTGGGCGTAGTTACGCGAGTGGTAGGCGGTACACTCACCCCTCCTGACTTCGACTTCGACGTCACGTTGGGTACACAAATATTTGCCAGTGGTCTTCGCGGATCAATAACGGGCACGCAGATAACCCGACCTGAATCAGGTAATTGGAAAGTTGTTGCGCATCAAAAGCCAGGGTACACACACACGTTGAGTGGAGATTGCGATGTGAGTGGATTCCTTACTATGGGCTTCAATATGTACAAGACCTGCACCATTACGCACACATTCTCCTCTGGTTCCCAAACACCTGTTCCCCCCACCACCCTCCCGCTAAAGGAAACATCGTACAGTGAGTGCAATGACCGTGTCGACAACGACAATGACGGTGCTACAGATGTTTTTGATATTGGATGTCTCAACTTTCGTCAAACGCTCAAGATAGTTACTGAGGTTCGCGGTGGAGGACTCGCTCCTTCTGATTTCAGCGTAAGAGTGCGCTTTAATCCAAGTAATGAATCAATGGTATTAACAGGGAAAACCCTCGGCGAGGAAGTGACAAGCCCCATAACAAGCACATGGCAAATACTTCCCATTGAAAAAGTTGGCTATATGGCGACATTTGGAGGTGACTGCAGTGCAAGCGGGTCAGTCGGGATGGGATTCAATTTCTACAAAACGTGTACCGTTACGTGGTCACCACGCTGATTCAATGTGCGTGAGAACCTGTGACTATGTCCAGTGAAAAATAGGCGACAAAAAACTCCCGCATGCACAGCATGGGGAGTTTTTAAAACAGTGTATATTGCCAAAATTTTTCTGGGTCTAGGGCGAGTTCTCGCTCGACCGCACCCCACAGTCCCTCAATGTTGTCGTCGCGGAATTCTTGAAACTCTGCAAATGTTTTTTCTTTCTTGCAAACCTCTTTGAGTTCAATGAATAGCCCACTTGCGACAGGCATGGTGAAACTTTGGTATACGACACCGCGCGCATCGACACTCTTGAGAATAG
>JAYSZV010000065.1:0-2126 GCA_043737875.1 Candidatus Lloydbacteria bacterium | reverse complement strand
CATCATCGAAGAGGGAATTGATATGAGTCAGGCTATCAATAATGCTGGACTCACGAAAAACCCAAAAATTGGCACTGAAGAAGGCGCAATCGGTATCGTGACAAATGGTCGGATTGATCGCAAGGAATATACGAAACAAGCGTTACGTATGTCGCTTATTCATCTTGAGCAATTCAATTAACGTATATGCAAAATCGCCTACTACTGACACTTTTCTTCACCATCCTCCTCGATATGATTGGGGTGGGCATTCTCATACCCGTCATTCCTATTCTTTTTGCTGACCCCACATCTCCCCACTACTTACTCTCACAGAGCACGCCCAAAGAAACAGGGTACATTCTCTTGGGTGCTATGCTTGCTATCTATTCGTTTGGACAATTCATTGCGGCCCCCATCATCGGGCAACTGTCCGACAAATATGGACGCAAGCGACTCCTCCTCGTCTCGGTGCTTGGAAGTATGCTCGGACAAGGATTGTTTGCGGTGGGTATTATCTATAAATCAATCGTCTTACTTTTTTTGGTGCGACTGTTTACGGGCATCACGGCGGGGAATATCGTCGTGGCGCAAGCAGCGATTGCAGACCTCACCACCCCCGAAAATCGTGCAAAGAATTTTGGATTAATAGGGGCGGCATTTGGTCTGGGCTTTATACTCGGCCCATTTCTCGGAGGGAAACTTGCAGATGCCTCGCTCGTGTCGTGGTTCACGGCTGCGACCCCATTTTGGTTCGCGGCGCTCCTCTCGCTCGGCAACCTTTGCTTCGTCTATTTTATGTTTAAGGAAACGAATACCCACACGAAAGAAACGACGAAGCTTGATTGGGGGAGATCGGTGCACAATATTGCACGTGCCTTTAACGCAGAAAAATTACGTCCCATTTTCTTTACAAACTTTCTCTTCAACATAGGGTTTTCATTTTATGTGACGTTCGCCAGCGTATTTCTGTTTTATCGTTTCGGGTTTACGGAGAGTTCGATCGGGGATTATTTCGCATATGTGGGCATGTGGATTGTGTTCACGCAGGTGGTGATAACACGCGTGATGAGCCGGAAATTTACCGAAGTACGCATTATTCCACCAGCACTTATTGTTTCAGGAATTGCAATTCTGATGATATTTTTCTCTCCGCAGTCATCATGGCTGTACTTTATTGTGCCATTTTTTGCGATGGCGATTGGACTCGTCCAATCAAATATCACGGCACTACTCTCGCGCTCGGCGTCGCCTGGAATGCAGGGTGAGGTACTGGGTATTAATGCGAGTGTGTTCGCGCTCGGCATGACACTGCCACCCCTTGTTGCGGGACCTATTGCTGCTGCATTCGAGCCCGCGACCCCACTCTTCGTTGCCTCCATCGCAATCATTTTGAGTGGATTTTATTTCATGAATCACATACGTCACGGCAAAAACCAGCTAGTCGCCTAGAGAAAGGGGATATATAATTAACGTATTATATATTAGCTTGCTATTCATGGTCTTTTTGCTTCTCCTCGTTTCGTTGTTTGCGTTTATTTATCTCAACGGGCGCATTTCAATCCTTGAGGAGCGAATCAATGCAGGTGGAAATGTGGTGCGACCGAATGATCCCGTGGATGTCTCTCAGTTGAATGTGGTCGCGTCGTCTGGACAAGAAACATCCGAAGACCCCGTCCTCGCTCGTCGCAATGCCGAATACGCGAATACTGTGGCACCAAACCCCGCACCAAACCCTACGTATTCTTCTTCAGTAGCGAAAAATAATGAATCAAGCGAAGAGACAAGCGCTCGCTGGCTCGGATGGATAGGTGCCGTCATGCTCTTGCTCGGAGTGTCTTTCTTTCTTAAATATGCGTTTGATAATAACTGGGTCGGGCCTACGGGGCAGGTTGCCATCGGGATTACGGCTGGCGTCGCCGTGCTCGCGCTCGCACAAAAACTTCGCGCCAAGTATCTCAAATACAGTGACCTGTTGTTCGGTTCTGGTATCGGAATTCTCTATTTCTCAATCTACGCCGGATATGCGTTTTATGAGCCCGCAGTCTTTTTGCAACCACTCGCGTTCATGCTCATGATATTGGTGACGACGCTTGCTATGGTGATTGCGGTGTTAAGTGGAACAATAACTATCGCTATCATCGGCA
>JAYSZV010000064.1:0-2127 GCA_043737875.1 Candidatus Lloydbacteria bacterium | reverse complement strand
TGACCAAGGCCGATCGCCTTCGCCACCTCTATGTGATTGGACAGACGGGCACTGGTAAGACCACATTGTTGAAAAACATGATTATCGAAGACATCAAGGCAGGTCATGGTGTGTGCTTCATCGACCCGCATGGTTCCGATGTGCAGGATATTCTTGCAAGCATCCCCCACGAGCGAATTGATGACGTCATCTATTTTGACCCCTCTTATTCCGCACGCCCATTTGGCCTCAATATGCTCGAGTATGACATCAATCATCCTGAACAAAAAATCTTTGTGGTTAATGAGCTCCTCTCAATATTTCGCAAACTCTATGCGTCGACCCCCGAGGCAATGGGCCCCGCGTTTGAACAATATTTCCGCAACGCGACGATGCTGGTGATGGAGGACCCCGAAACAGGGAACACGCTTCTTGAAATACCTCGCGTTATGGCGGATGCGAATTTCCGAAACCTCAAACTATCGCGATGCAAGAATCCTATCGTCGTCCAGTTCTGGCGTGATATTGCGACAAAGACTTCTGGTGAGTCGGGACTCCAGAATATGATTCCCTATATCACCAATAAGTTCGATGTTTTCTTGTCGAACGATGTAATGCGCCCAATCATCGCACAAGAAAAATCTTCGTTTAATTTCCGTGACATCATGGATAACAAGAAGATTATTTTAGTGAATCTTGCGAAAGGCAGACTTGGCGAGATTAATGCAAACCTTATCGGTTTGGTTCTTGTGGGCAAGATTCTTATGGCGGCACTCTCTCGTGTTGATTCTTTCGGTAAGCAACTTCCGGATTTCTATCTGTATATCGATGAATTCCAAAATATTACTACGGATTCTATTTCTGCAATCCTCTCGGAGGCGCGCAAGTACGGACTCTCACTCAATGTTGCACACCAATTCACCGCCCAGTTGGACGAAGGCATTAAAAAAGCGGTGTTTGGAAATGTGGGCTCGATGGCCGTATTTCGTGTTGGGGCCGAAGATGCAGAATATTTGGAATCACAATTCGCTCCGACATTTAAATCCACAGACATCATGAAAATCGAGAATCGCAATGCGTATCTCAAAATGCTTATAAACGGTAAGCCTGTTCCTCCTTTTAATATCGAAACATTCGCCCCACCTACGGGACACCCCGAAATTGTCGACCAGCTCAAAAATCTCTCATATTTGAAGTATGGTCGGGACAGAGCGGTTGTTGACGACGCAATTCTTAAGCGCTATGCGCAAGCACAGGCCCAGCCTGCCCCCGTAGCACCGCGACCAACTATATTGCCTGCTCCATCCGCGAGCGTCGCGACAGCGAACCCTCAACTATTTGCTGATGCACTACAGCGCGCAAACCCCAGAGATGTCGACCCGCAATCACAACCACAGACAGGGATACCTTCTGTTCCACCTGCGCCGACCCAGCCTTTGCCATAGTCGAGGTTCAGAGTAATCATTTGGTTGTATCATCACGATGGTAATTTTGTTACAATAAAAAATAATAAGAAAGAAATTGAGTTTTGACAAATCCCAATTTTTTTGTTATAATATTAACATGCTTGGAGAAATACCCCCCATTGATAATACCCCCATGAATCCTGAGGAAACCACCAATTCGCGCGAGTCTCAGATTATTCCGCCACCAGAAGCAATTCTCGGTGTGAGCATTGAAGAGGCGGGGATTTCGGAATCTCCCACGACACCTGAGATTCTTGATGAGCATGCAAAGCGCACTATTGGATACATCAACACACTTGCCGAGTACAATAAAAAGCGTCTTCTCGCAGAAACTGATTTTCATGGAAGTCGCCAAGGAGGTGGGTTGAAAGATGCGCGAGCTGACCTGGAGTCCCGTAAAACATATTTGGCAGGTGTGGATGAGCGTATTCTCAATCCAGAGGAGCTTTCACGCCATCGTGAAGAAAAAAATAGAGTTAACCAGATTCTTTCTAGGGTCGCACCCGACGAAGAATATGCGAAGGAATTTGTGAATAATGCGGGAAATTCTATTAATACGCTTATCGAATCTTCACTCAATGATTTCGAAGCCCTTCCCGAAGAATTGCAGGGAGCTATTCGGACCGAGAACCAAACAATATTTAAAAAATACGGAGTTGACTCAAGGGCTGCGCGACAAATA
>JAYSZV010000063.1:0-5202 GCA_043737875.1 Candidatus Lloydbacteria bacterium | reverse complement strand
GCACAAGCATGATTTGGGGCATCGTAGGCATGCTCATCATGGTCTCTGTTTTCGGCATTATGAGACTCCTTATCAGCTCAATAGGCGCCGACGCTGCGCTCATGGACTATGTCTAACAAGTATCTTTATATTCCATTGGGCTTTCTGTCGCCACTCTCGGCCTCGGCTGATGTGTTTGATGTACTCACGGTACTGACGGATTTTTTCTTTAACGTCGTCCCACTACTCATGTCGGTTGCAGTGCTGGTCTTTTTCTGGGGTATCATCAAGTTCATTGCTCAGGCGGGAGACGAGCGTGCTGTAGAGGAAGGGAAGGGCTTCATCATTTATGGCTTGGTGGGCATTTTTGTCATCATTACTCTTTGGGGCATTGTAGGGTTTATGCAAGAATCGCTTGGACTCGGTGGAGGAGGCATAGTGAGCGATGCACCCACGATACAGACGAACATCCCCTAATCGATAGTGCAAAACAATTTACATAGATAAAAAAACACCAAGGCGGTAAGGCCTTGGTGTTTGAATTTAAACCAAAAGAACAGATCTTTATGTGCACTGAAAGGATTTCATGGTGTACCCATCTTGCGTACGAGTATCGTTGCAATCGGGAGGCGCTTGGCGTCTCTCAATTGTTCCGACAAGCTCGGCTGAGGAAGGGCGGGCGTTGCATACAGGTTGAGGTGAAAGAATCGCCCCATGGTATCCCAAACGAGGTAGTAGGCACCACCCGTGTTGTCGCCATCTCTCCAGTACCCACTACATGCCTTGGGAACTGCTTGCCTCCGCGCGACCGTGAAGAGCTCACACCTGCCATCGAATCGCAAATTGCTTTGCGGCATTTTCTTGTCGAACTCGATAAGGAGTTCAACATCATCCTCGACGCGACTTCCTGCACCAAGACCTACGGTTTTCCCATGCCATGCGGTCGACGGGAGCACATACTGCCGATTCGACTGTGAGTAGATGACTTCCCAGTTGTGCACATCGCTCGCGTGGAGCTTCGGACTATACTGGGCTTTCTCGATTGCCACCTCCTTTTTCGATGTCCACACACTGTCGAACAAGTTCCCAAAGAATTCCGGGTGCTTCTTGTGGTAGCTCATCAAACCGTAGCCAATGGCAAACAGGAGAATGAACCACAAGATTAAACCTCCCGACCCAGACTTTGATGAGCTCTTGCTCTCCGACTTCGACGTCGTCGATGCTGTGTTATTCCACGCACGCTTGATCAGCCAGATAACGGGAATGTGGAGCGCGAGCAGGAAGAGTGTGTACCACGGGTTCGCATACATCCATGCGATGGGGTCATCCAAAAACGAGACCTTCGCCTTCTTCTTGCTATCCGCGACCACTTCCTCTTCTTCCGCTCCACCTGCAACCTTGATGCCTTTTTTGTTGCCATAGCGACCTTCCCAGGCGGCATATGCATCAGGCCAGTGCGTCTTCATCTCGCCGAGGGTGATGCCACGTGCATCGCCCGTTTTACTGCAACCTGCTTTGTACGCCGATTTCTGCTTTGGAGTCCATGAGGACACCTCGTTTGTCGGCATCTCGCATGTACGGAGCATGTTCACGTATTTCAGCACTTGCCCGCTTTGCGCGTCTTGGAGCTTCAGGTCTAGGTCGGCCATCTGCTTTGCCGTGCGTTCCGATTCGGTGATTGCCGATGCGGAGAGGTTGATTCCCCCGAAACGAGCAACCCGCACTGGGTCGATACCAAACATGACACCGAAGAGCGAGATTGCAATCACGAACAGTGCAATGCGCGGAAGCCATATATCAATCTGTGCCTTTTGAGGGAGCAACAGTGCAATGGCCACCACGAGTACGAGCGCAAGCATCGTGCCAGGGAAGCTCGACTTCGATCCCATGAGCTGGAGTGTGATGGCGATATGACCTGCGAGAATTGCCCCTATGACCAGGAACAGATACAGGCGCCAAACGGAAGCTTTTTCTGGATCATCCTTACGGCTGAACCATTCAAGGACCGATGCGACTCCACCGAGACTTGGTTGCCAAAACACGAACGAGAAGATGATGAGGAATGCCCACATCGTCATCGTGATAGACCCTGGTCCTGCGAATACATTGAGCGCCCACAGGAGTGCTAGATACCCCACAATGAGGGTAATCGGGAGCGTCATCACCTTGCGGTAGACTTCGTTCGCTTCACCCACAATAATTTTCATCATGACTAACTCCTAGTTGTTACGCGAATGCCCAGCATCCGCAAAGGGATGTTGAGAAAACTTTTAGCTCCATCGTTTTGAAAGATGGGCTCCGGAACTTTCTTGGGGCCAATCAGCAAAAGGTTGAAGAACCGACCGATGAGACTCATCGGCACTGGCTTTTCTGCAAAAGTATTGAGACGTGCGAGTTGCTTCGTGAATTCAGCGATGACCTTTTGACGGGTCTCTTTGAACTTCACAAACGCACTTCCATCCCCAACCAATTCGTTGGTGCGAAGCATGTCTGCAACCACTTTTGCACCACCTTCGCCGTGTGCGCGAATCGATTCAATCGTCCGCTTCATGAAATCCAAGCGGACGTTCTCATCTTTCACAGGTCGCATGATGGTAGACTCAGGTTTCGTAACGACTCCATCTTTTCCAGTGACGGCAGAGAAATGCTCAGTCTCCATATTGGGCTCCATGAGGAAAATGAGGAGTTGCAGTGCTTTGCGTTCATCGTGACTGAATTCGGCAAAGAGCTCTGTCCACACCTTTTGTTCCTCATACGAAAGCGCTCCATACAGCTTGGCATACTCGGCTTCGTCGTAGTTGCCTACTCCGAATGCTTTGAGCATGCCCTTGACTGCTTCCGTCAGGACCTCAGTACTACCTTTTGATGCACCAGATGGTCCAGCACCAGCACTGTGTCCGCCCTTACGTCCTTGGAGAAGTGTCATGACTGACGCCACGAGATTGCCAATTTCGAGAAATTTTTCACCTGTACCCATTGCGGTTAATGACATGATTTTTTCCTTTCAGTTGTCAAAGACAAAATTAAAACAATGAATCTAGGGATATTATAGCAGAAAAGAAGGGTGAAGTCAAGTAGTCTGGGAGGGGAGGGATTTGAGTCAAAAGGCATGCAGAGATGGGGTTTTAGAGGACTTAGTCACAGGTTGTCCCGAAAAATGCTGAGCAGAGGACTTTCGCCTTACAGGCGCAGTCCCAGGAGAGGAATCTTGACCCTTACAGGGTCTGTACACCTTGACGGTTTTCTCAAAATGGGAATTTCTCGAAAACATCGTCAAGGTCTTCAAGTCCTCTCGCGAAAGCGACATAAAATTCTTGGTCACGAGTCACTAGGTAAACTCAGGGTAAACCCATAGTTTACTAAGTGCTCTCGACCCCACCTCGCGGTTTCATTTTTGCCTGAAAGATAGCAAAAAATGAAACATCGCTGTGGTTCACAAAAACTGAAAATCTCCAGCAGGGGAGATTTTTTTAACGTTTTTGTGCCCAGGAGAGGACTTGATGCCTACTGCATCAGTGCGGGTTTCCCATTTTTTCAGATTAGGAAATCTTCAAAAATATGGGAGAACCCATTCAAGTCCTCTCGCATAGGCAAAGTAGTTTGCCTACTCTGGGCATTCAAAAACCGCTTTCGCGGTTTTCTCTGTGCCCAGGAGAGGACTTGAACCTCCACCTCTTGCGAGGCCAGTTCCTAAGACTGGCGCGGCTACCAATTACGCCACCTGGGCAGATGATACGGGAGTAGTGGAATACCATATTATTATTTGGAAAATGGGAATTGTTTAGAAAAGTTATAGCAACAATTCTTAAGAAAGAAAAATAGTTGCCCTCTTGCGAGGCAACTATTTATGCAATGAGATCCTTTCGTGTTTAAGTGGAAAGACCTTGAAGTGCTTCTGTATGTCTTGTCTTTTTTTAAGAAATTAGGGAGTTACGACAAAGGTTTGAATCACTTCCTTAAGATCGCTAAAACCTTCACGCACTTTCACCGCCGTAACTCCCGTGTTTGCCCAAGCGACAATACCACACTCCTTATTTGTTGCTTGAATTTGAGTTCCACAGTTATCAATATACTTTTCCCTCAGCTCTTGTTCCTGGGGAGTATTGGCATAAGGAGTATAACCACTGGAAATCCAAACAAGTTTATCGTTGTGGCGTGTTGTGTACACAGGCCCCTCTAGATCAGTGTCAATACTAGAAAATAAAGATGAGTCGAACACAAATTTTATCCCAGCTTTATTAGTAATGTACACTTCACCACTTTGTGTTTGTGGTTGTATGCTTGACAAGGTTAGCTTCTCCCCATCACTGCTACAAACAATTTTTGGAATATTCGGTACATTTAAGTCGAGAAGTTTAATTTCTAAATTAATAGGAGATCGAGAAAATTTAACAGAAGCACTATACAAACCCCATGGATAAGGTTTGCCTAAATATGTTTTCATCATCGAACCTTTGCAGGGTGGAACTTCAATTAGAGCTTCATCCCCATTCCCAACTACTGCTTCACCCCATTCAGCAGGGTAATTAAATGACAATCCCAATTTATCATCACGATATGATTTCCAACTCCTTGATGTGTCCTGTGGCAATGTCTGGGCTGAGACATTCTGCGCTATTTGAGGTGTTTGTGGGGAAGATGCCGTACTTGAAGGTGGCATTTGCGTTTCAGTGGTATTAAGTTTTTTGGTCCAAAAATAATACCCTGTTACTCCAATAAGAATAATAGCTAAAGCAAAAAGTGTAATACTTATAAATCTTTTCTGTTTCATATAATAAAAATAAATCTTAGTTTAACCCCTTGCTCCTATTGTACCAATTATAGTGATGGTTAAAAAGTATATATAATTCAGATCTTTTGGTTCATGAAGCAGGAGTCTTCCCCTACAGGGACGGTACAGGTTTCGTATTTTGAAGACGAAATATACTCAACATTTTTGACTCCTGTACGAAAGTGCTTTAAGCACTTTCTCGGGGGCACCATAAGAAAAAACCGTATTAAGCGGATATGTAACGTTTTGGTCACAGATAATTTCCTCGCCGTCGCTCGGAAATTTCCGCGACCCCGACTCGTGCTTTTGTTCTGCTGAACAAAAGATACTCCGTCTCACAAAAACTAAAAATCTCCCGTTGGGGAGATTTTTAGTTTTTGTGCCCAGGAGAGGACTTGAACCTCCACCTCTTGCGAGACCAGTTCCTAAGACTGGCGCGGCTACCAATTACG